>NZ_QWDE01000002.1:900000-1029391 GCF_003432065.1 Mucilaginibacter terrenus
CCACATGGCTATGTACGATGACCAGAAAACCTACATGCGCGGCCTGGGTAAATTTATTACCGGCATTAACAACGGCCAAAAGAAAATAGAATTGTAGTTTAATAATGGCCTGTTTAACAGGTCATTATTAAAGTTATAGCGCTGGTTTAGTCGACTCGAACCCGGCTTCGGCTACGTTGCCTCCGCGACCTTTGTTGTCAAACGCGCGGAACTTCACCACTCCGCTAGCATCTACCGGCCCGGTATAGATCTTGCTTTTCGCGTCCGGCTCTTTACCGTTGGTAGTGTACCGGATAGTAAGGCCTGGGTATTGAATATTGGCTACATACTGGCCGCCCTGGTTGATGACGCCGGGTTTTGGTAACCGGAAATCAAAACCGCCGCTGTAATAGTTTAACCTCGGTAGCTCGCGTTTGCCAAGCACGTTCATAAAATGGTTCCAGTCGTCCTGGTAAAGCTCTTTGCTTTTTACAGGGTTTTTTTCGTTGGCCCATTCCGGATCTTTAGCCCAGGCGCGTTCGGCCAATGCAAGCAGTTTTGGGAAGATCATGTATTCCATCCGCTCGCCTGATTTTACCGTTTCGGCCCAAAGCGCACCTTGTAGGCCCAGTATGTTACTCTTTCCATAATCGGTAAGTCGCTGCTTCCCTGTAAAAATAGCCCGGTTAATAGGCTGGCCACTCTTGTCTACATCTGCATTCTTGAAGTAATCGAAAGGTATAAAAGAGAAGAATTTGTCTATCCCTAAGTAAGCTCCCCAGTAATAACCTGGTTCATCAAACGACTTATAGTTGGCCATGTCAAAATAAAGGTTGGTTACACAGGTAAGCACCACCTTGTAGCCGCCATTCGCAAGTTTGTAGGCAAGATCCTCCTGTCCGTCACCCAGTACGTTGTTCCACACATCCATACGCATACCTTCGTTGGCGAAGGCAGGATTAGGTACATAAGTGCTTTGCCCGTCTACAGATGTTTTCAGCAAGCCTACTTCCTCCCAGCCTGAAAGCGCCAGGCCGCGTTTTTTCAGCATATCGTTTAAGCGTCCGTAAAAGTAGTACCATACATCACGTGCTTCTTTTAATTCCGGGTGCGATGCTTTAAGCGTGAGCCACGAAGGCGATTTTTCCCAAACGCCTGCCGGCACTTCGTCGCCGCCAAAGTGAATGGTTTCTAAAGGCGCACCGGCTTGTTTGTATAAGGCAACCAGGTCGTTGGTCACCGTTTCCATAAAGGCATAAGTGGATGGTATCGAAACGTCAATCACGTTATCATTCCAGTACTGTACCGAGCGATACTGGCTTTTATCGTTAAGGTCGCGCAGCAGATATTTTTCAGCGCCTGCTTTATCGCCAGCCGCAAGCATCCGCTCGTAACGTGCGTCCATAGCCTTTATAGCGGCCCTTGCATGGCCGGGTGCTTCTATCTCGGGAATGACGTTAATGTGCCTGTCTGTAGCATACTTTAATATTTCAATGTAATCTGCTTTGGTGTAAAAGCCTGTTCCTGCAGTGTTACTAAAATCTGGCCCTGAGCCATGTGACGGGGGCAAGTGGGTTTTACTGTCTAGAGTATGCCCCCGTTTGCTTCCTATTGCGTTAAGCTCTGGCAGAGATGGTATCTCAATACGCCATCCTTCATCGTCAGTAAGGTGCAGGTGCAATGTATTTAGCTTATAAAGCGCCATGCCGTCTATCAGCTTCATCACTTCTGCCTTGTTCTGAAAGTTACGGGCAACATCAAGCATAACCGCGCGATGCCCAAAACGTGGTTGATCGGTCACTTCAACGCAGGGTACCTGTATTGATGATGCGGGTTTAGTCCATGCAGATGGCGGTATTAGTGTCTTAAAAGATTGTATCCCGTAAAATATCCCAACCGGTGTAGATGCGGTTATGGTCACTTTATTGGGTGTAACGCTAAGCTTGTAAGCTTCCGCACCTAACGATGCGTCTTTAGCAATCAATATCCCTTTGCTGGCTGTGCCTTTTCCGGTAACCGGTTTGCCAAAAAGCTTGGTGAGATCGGCAAACAGGCTGTTAGCCTCTCCATTGTATTCTGGTTCGTAAGTTACGTCTACAGCCGGGGTTAAAGTAAAGTTGCCGCCTGTTTCCTGATAGCTTACAGGTGTAGGGAATACCTTTACCAGCTTGTTGTAGGGAATATCCTCAATGGTCTTATTCTGGTTGAACAGTACATCAGGGGTGATCAGTCCGGGGTAGGTGGGATTAAAAGATTTCACTACGAAATCTCCCAGGGCGTAACCTTTAGCAGGTTCTGCATCCCACACCAGGTAAGGGTTTTCTATGGCGTCTGTAAAATTAACAACAATAGATTCGCAAATGAACTCTATCCTGCCACTTTCGCCCGGCTTTATCTCTGTGAATTTTGTATTAGGAGTAAAGCTGTAAAGGTCGCCGTTAAGTTGTTCTACACGGGCGTTGCCGCTGGTAGCATCTGCAATAAAGTTACGTGAGGAATTAAAATATAGCTTCCAGCCGTTAGACGGGAAGGTGGCCTTACTATGGTTGGTAATGGTAATAGCGGTAAGTGCCTGCTGCTTATTCTGATAATTGTTATCTACAACTTCCCAGGTTATGGTTAGGTCACGTGGATTGATTGTTGGTTCGGCGGCTTTGGTGAAAGCTTTTACATTCACTAGTAAGGCAACGATCAGTATTGCAAGGCGGTTCATTTAATTATATTTAGGTGCTTGGTGCGTAAATATAATTAAATATCTATTTAGGATGTCAGCTTAACTTTTTAAAATAGTTATTAAAGTGCAAACTTGATCCATCCGCTGCCTTCATACCCAAATATGAACTGTTTTGGGTAAATGATTTCGGCAAGTATCTCCAACGAATCTACAATGCGCGGCCCGGGGCGGTTAAAGTATTGATTGCCGTCGGCAATGTACAGGCGGTTGTTTTTTATGGCTTTCAGATCAGCAAAACCCGGCTTTTGCAGCAGCAGATCTATTTCCTGCATGGTGCGCTGGATGGAGAACCCGCAAGGCATTAATACGATTACCTCCGGGTCTTGTAGTTGTATATCGGTCCATTCTACATACGGCGAATGTTTGCCTGCTTGCGCCAGTACAGGTGTGCCGCCCGCAATACTTACCAGTTCAGGTATCCAATTACCGGATATCATCATTGGTTCCAGCCACTCTATACAGGCGACTGTCGGCTTATTTTCAATAAATTTTAGCTTGTGGCGTATGATGTCCACACGCTCCTGGAGATCTTCAATCAGCTGCGTTGCAGCAGCAGTTGCATCCAGAGATTGTGCGATATTTTCAATATCACTAAACACGCCGTTCAAGCTGTTTGGCTGCAGGGAGATTATCTCAGTAGGTTTGTCGAGATAACCCGCAAGCGCCTGTTCCACCTCGGGTAATGATACTGCACAAGCTTCGCACTGCGCCTGGGTGATCACCACATCAGGGGCAAGTTCTTTTATAACCTCCCGTTTTACCTCATATACCGACAATGCATCGGCAAGTATTTCTTTTACTTTGCTGTCTATAGCCGCGCTGCTTAAACCTTCGGGGATATGGGCTTCGGTACAAACAGGTAAGGACGTTATGCTTTCAGGGTAGTCGCACTCGTGAGAGCGGCCAACAAGGTCTTGTTCGAGGCCAAGGGCACAGATGATCTCAGTAGCGGCAGGTAAAAGCGAAACGATTTTCTTAGCAGACATAATATGCAGTGTATTTAAAGAACGCTGCAAATATGCGAAAAATGACCGCTGAAATGTTTGCTAAAAGGCATAATCATATTCTGCTCCCCCATCGGGTGCCCTTAAACAATATGTCAATCAAATACCTGTAAATGCTGATTAATGAATAGCTTTGAGAGCCATTTGTTATAAACATAGTACATGAATAACACGTTTCAAAAGAACATAATAGCAGAAAATGAGAAGCAACGTTTGATTGCGCTTCGGCGGTATCGGATATTTAATACAGAGGCAGAGCAGTCGTTCACAAGTACGGCTCGGCTTCTGGCAGATATATTCAGTGTGTCTATCGCTATGATAACCTTTGTTGATGACGAAGAAGTATCGTTTCAGGCGCAAGTGGGCTTAACTTCAACCATTGCGCCACGTGGCGAAAGCTTCTGCTCATTAACGGTATTAACAGACGAAGTAACCGTTGTTGAAAATGCTATTGAAGATGCTGTTGTAGCACAAAATCCGTTGGTTTGCGGCGATTTTGGGTTGCGTTTTTATGCGGGTGCTCCCTTAATAACCTATGATGGTTACCGGATTGGTACCCTTTGTATAGTTGATACAAAGCCAAGGACATTCAGCGCTCATGAGCGATCCATCTTACAAGGTATTGCCCGGATTGTAATGGAGCAAATAGAGTTGCGCCTGAAAAACCTTGACGAGGCCGATAAGCAGGATGTCACAAATGAGCAGTTGCAGCAAAGCAACAATCAACTGATAGCAAGCGAAAAACACTTCCAGCACATTTTAGACACCATGGCCGAAGGTGTAGGTATTATTGATCTTTCGGGCAGGTTGGTATATGCTAATGCCATGGCGCAAAAGATACTAGGCTTAACCCAGCACGAGATCAAACAACGCACATACTATGATGCAAGCTGGAAAAACCTGCGTATAGATGGTACAGAGCTTCCCGACAGCGAGCACCCGATGTCAATCATGATGCAGACGCAAAAACCTGTTTTTGATTACGAAATTGCTGTACAACCTGACAAGGGCGAGCGTTTTTATATTTCGATAAATGCCGCTCCTATTGTTGACCCGGAAACGAATGAACTTACAGGCGGTGTGGGTACATTTATGGACGTAACCAACCGCAGAAGAGTGCTCCAGCAAAAAGATGAGTTTATAAACGTAGCAAGCCATGAGCTTAAAACTCCGGTAACTAGTTTAAAAGCCGCCATGCAAATAATAGAGCGGTTAAAGGAAAAGCCTAATCCTGCAATGTTTGATAAGATGATCGCCCAGGCTAACAAGAGCCTTGAAAAGCTGGCTACCTTGCTAAACGATCTGCTAAATAGTAACAGGATATCTCAGGGGCATCTCCAGTTGCGTAAAACAAAATTTCTAGTGTCTCAACTGGTAGACGACAGCTTTTCTCATATACGCTCAGACGATAAGCATGAGATTATTTACAAGGGAGATCTTGATATTGAAGTTTATGCAGATGAGCAGCAGATAGATCAGGTTTTAGTTAACCTGGTGAATAATGCAGTTAAATATGCTCCTGATTCCCCAAACATAGTTATTGCTGCCGAGCGCCTTCAAGACGCTGTAAGGATATCTGTTAAGGATACTGGTCCGGGTATCCCGCCGGAGCACCTGCCGCACATTTTCGACCGTTATTACCGTAGTGATCACAGCAGCTACCAGTTTTCCGGGCTTGGCCTCGGGTTGTATATCTGCGCGGAGATCATTAAAAAACACAATGGTGAAATAGGCGTTGAAAGTACGTTTGGAGAAGGGACTGAATTTTGGTTCACACTGCCTACTAAAGATTAATTCGATGTTACGCTGCAACTGCCCATTGCGGTATTTAAATGTAATTATTACATAAGTAAACTTATCTTTGCTAGCGATGATATTCCTAACCTTTTTCATCGGCATCATCGCCAACTTTATCGGCTACATTCCGCCGGGCAATATCAACCTTACTTTAGTACAAATCACTATTAACCGTGGCATTAAACAAGCGCTGCAGTTTATTATAGCCTTTTCCTGCGTAGAGTTCTTTTTTACCTACCTGATCATGCAGGGTGCGAAATGGCTGTCAGAACAGGTGAGGCTGGATACCCTTATCGACTGGGTTATGGTAGTGCTATTTACCACGTTGGGTACCATTACATGGCTAAACCGCAACAAGCCACCTAAAACTACCTATTCCGAGCACGCCAGTATAAAATACGGCATCCTGCTGGGCTTTCTTAATCCTATGCAGATTCCGTTTTGGATGATAACCGGGACTTACCTGATCACTCACGAGTGGATAGAAGAGAGTCGGCTCGCGCTAGCTATATTCAGTGTAGGTTCCGCAGCTGGAGCATTTCTGGCACTGTTCTTATATGCCAGGTTTGCTAAGTTTTTACAACGGAGATTCGAATTGAGCACACGTATAATAGATACCGGCATTGCAATTCTATTCTTCGCGTTAGCTGCATACCACATTTTTAAGCAGATATACCTGGTGTATTTTAAAGCACATTGACCCCCTAGCCCCCTAAAGGGGAAACCGGAACTCAGCTATCTAATACAATGTAAGGGAAACTACTTAAGTGTTTCGGTTGGCTAAAGCGAAACACCCGAAACAGTTATTTTATCTAACTGCTTAATTATCAACCATCCACAAAATAAACCGAAACAACCCGAAACAGTAGCTAAAGTACGCCAATGTGCGTTAAAGCGCTGCTTTACAGTTGGTTGATTTTAAGGTAAGAAATTTCAAGTTCAAGCCGAAACACTCTGGACCGAAACAGTAGGTGACAGTAAGTTCAATTAAGACTAGCCCTCAACTGCCGGGGACGGTTGCTTTGTGCTGATGTTCCATATCTTTTCCGCCTTCCTGCCTATCAGCCAGAACGACAGCCCTAGTATACCAAAGAACACCGTTTTATCGGTATGGTCCCAAAGGTATTCGAAGTACTTGGTGTAAAGCGATATGATCAGGAACGTTACGCCGAATTCGCGGGCGATAACGTCTTTGGTTTTCAATCCATATAGCAGGAAACCGCCGGCAACAGAAGCAGCAATTATTCCCCAATAAAACAGGCTGATCTGCCGTATTTGCCACCATGCATCCAAACTGCCGTAATTGCCAAATATACTCAGCAGCCATAACGACATAAACAGGTAAAGCATACCTACCACATAAGTGAGCTCCCAAAAACGGGCAAACCCTTTTTTGTTCTTTAATAAATAGCAGGCACCCACCAGTAACAACCCAAATAACACAAAACGCAAAGGGTAGTTCATGCCTAAAAAGTAAAGCGCCCAGTTGGTTTGATAGCCAGTTTCGGTGCCGAACCAACTGCCCAAAGAAACCAGTGCAAACAGCCATATTAGCCTCGAGTTCATACGCCAGGCCAGGAAGCCATACACGATAACGGAAAACAGGAACAACAATGAATAATGGCCCGAGCCATTATCGAAAGTTTTACCCATGTATGCTATGCAGCATGCAGTAAAGAAAACGCCGAGGAAAATAACCGCTTCATTACTGAATATCTGTTCGGGATAACGTTTCTCGCGTTTGCGGCCCAGGAAGAAAAGCCCCGCAGCTGCCGCGCCCGAGATGATAGCAATAACAATATCAGGCGTATCGTAGAGTTTGCTTATCCATTCTATAAGTGCTTTATCTACAATAAGCGACCCAATGGCTATTGCGCCGCAAAACAGCGCTACCCACATGGAGTACTTGGCAAGACGCATCCAGTCGAAGCCCTTTACCTCATACGAGGCACGCAATTCTTCTGCTTTTACAGCATCTATCAGCCGCTGCTCTTCCCAATGAGCAATCGTCTTGTTCAAAAAATCGCTTTCTTGCCTGTCCAGGTTAAGCTTGGCCATTTGAGTTAGATGGTAACGTTTTTAACAAAGTTCAAATCTATTAATTTGTAGTTATATTAAAAGGCAACTGTTTTCGTTAGTGTAAAAGTAACGCATTTGCCCGGGTTAAATTATGCCACTCTGATGTGTCGTAATTACGCAATGACTATGCTGCAAATGTTAACATTATCAGGCAGTTAAATAGGTGAAGAAAATTTCATTTAATTTTCATGTTGATGAAATAATCTAAATTAAACATCGTTATTTTTATAATTCAAACAAACACAGCTTATGGGTGAAACCTTTACAACAACAATTAATGCGTTCACTAACAAAGCTCCTATGAAAGAGGCAGAGATACAGGACAACCTGGAGGCGGACGACGTGATATTTTATCACTCCATCCGTGCAGAACTTGACCTTCTTAAGAAGAAGCCCAAACTGCAGACCATTCATGCCATCCTGGATCACTCGAGGAGCCTGCGTTAGTTAATTAAGCAACGCGAACCAAAGCGAACTGGTTCATGGATCATACCGCAGGCGCGAGCCATCGGCATGGTTCATGAACCTTTCTAGTTTTGTAACCTGCTGAGCCATCAAATGAATTTGCCATTTACCGGGTAGAGCTTTC
This sequence comes from Mucilaginibacter terrenus, assembly GCF_003432065.1. Taxonomy (NCBI): domain Bacteria; kingdom Pseudomonadati; phylum Bacteroidota; class Sphingobacteriia; order Sphingobacteriales; family Sphingobacteriaceae; genus Mucilaginibacter; species Mucilaginibacter terrenus. Next base: position 908,183 of record NZ_QWDE01000002.1, read on the forward strand.
GTTTACGGCTGGCTTGTAAAATCATTTACTTTACCCTTGCCCGCCACCTTATAATTAAAGACTTTTGTAGCCGTTATTTACAGGCTTTAATATGCCTGGTAACGTTTAGATAATCATGTTAAAAGCCGAACGCTATCGCCATTTTGTAGAATACTTTAAGGAACACCAGCCTGATGCCGTTACCGAGCTGCATTATAACAATCCGTACCAGTTGCTGGTGGCGGTGGTGCTGTCTGCCCAATGTACAGACAAACGCATCAACCAGATCACGCCTGCCTTGTTCCAGCGTTTTCCGGATGCCGCCGCTCTTGCTGCGTCAAACGCTGATGAGATCTTCACCTACATCCGTAGCGTGAGTTATCCAAACAACAAGGCCAAGCACCTGGCTGGTTTGGGTAAGATGCTGGTAGAGCGTTTCGGTGGCGAAGTGCCTGCCGGACACGACAAGTTGCAGATGCTGCCGGGTGTAGGTAGGAAAACGGCAAACGTAATAACTTCAGTAGTATTTGATGCTCCGGCCATTGCAGTGGACACGCACGTGTTTAGGGTGGCCAACCGTATAGGCCTCACTAAGGCCAATACACCGCTGGCAGTAGAAAAGCAATTGATGGAATACCTGCCCAAAGAAACCCTTGGGGTGGCGCATCACTGGCTGATATTGCACGGGCGCTACGTTTGTGTGGCCCGCACGCCTAAGTGCGAGATTTGTCCGCTAACGTTTTTTTGCAAATACTATCAGCAAAATAACACAGAGAGTGCCCTGTTGCGGGCCGAAGCTGCTAAACAGCGCAAAGCTAAAGAACTTAAAAAGAGGAAGGTACTTAATGCTATTAGTAAGGAATTGCTTAGCAGGAGTGTTGATAAGAATACTTGATAAGCTTATTGTTGTTAGGTAAGTTTACATCAGCAGCTAACCAAAAATAATTGCTAAAAAAATTAGTAATTTATAAAATAATTATTATATTTGTTTCACGAAATTAATAAAATGAGCAATACAGATAAAATGAAGGCACTGCAGCTTACTTTAGATAAGCTGGAAAAATCATACGGTAAAGGCACCATCATGAAAATGGGTGATACTGCCATTGAAGCTACCGAAGTAATATCAACCGGTTCGCTTGGTTTGGACATTGCTTTAGGAGTGAACGGTTTGCCTAAAGGAAGGGTGATAGAAATATACGGGCCTGAGTCGTCAGGTAAAACAACGCTGGCTATACATGCAATTGCAGAATCGCAAAGAAAAGGTGGCATAGCAGCATTTATAGATGCGGAGCACGCTTTTGACAGGTTTTACGCCAAGAAGTTAGGTGTAGATGTGGAGAACCTACTGATCTCTCAGCCAGATAACGGCGAGCAGGCGTTGGAAATTGCAGATAACCTGATCCGTTCGGGCGCTATTGATATCCTGGTAATTGACTCGGTTGCGGCACTGGTGCCAAAGGCGGAGATTGAAGGCGAAATGGGTGATTCTAAAATGGGCTTGCATGCTCGTTTAATGTCACAGGCGTTGCGTAAGCTTACAGGTACCATTAGCAAAACAGGATGCTGCTGTATTTTCATCAACCAGTTGCGCGATAAAATAGGTGTGATGTTTGGTAACCCCGAAACAACAACCGGTGGTAACGCTTTGAAGTTCTACGCTTCGGTACGTTTAGATGTTCGCCGTATATCGCAGATCAAAGATACAGACGAGGTATCTGGTAACCGGGTTAAGGTGAAGATTGTAAAGAACAAAGTCGCGCCGCCTTTCCGTATAGCCGAGTTTGACATTATGTTTGGCGAAGGTATATCTAAAGCAGGCGAGATTATAGACCTGGGTGTTGAATACAACATCATTAAAAAAGCAGGGTCGTGGTTTAGCTACGGAGAAACCCGTCTTGGTCAGGGTCGTGATGCGGTTAAGCAGTTAATAATGGATAACCCGGAACTGGCTGAAGAACTGGAGACCAAAATAAAGGAAACCGTTACCGGTGAAAGCATGGTAGAAGCGTAAGCCTAATATTAAATGTGTGACAAAAAGCCTTTCATTTATGAAAGGCTTTTTGTTTATATAAGGTATATTTGAGTATGGAAGAAACTGCGATTAAAGCTGATCTGCTCGATAAGATTGAGCATGCTGATGGCGAGCAACTTCAGCAAATTTACGGGATGGTGCTTAATTATTTCAATGCCGTGGTGCCATCTGAAGAATGGATCACCATGCCTGAAGCTATGCAAAGCCGTATTATTGAAAGTCTTGAACAGGCCGACGCTGGTTTGATGAGACCTGCTGACAATGTCTTAAAGGAAATACGTAAGAAGTATGACCTAAATGGCTAAAACAGTGTTCATGACCTCCTTGGCTGAGGAGAACTTTGAAACTGTAGTTAAGTACTTACTAGCTAATTGGAGTGAGAAGACGGCTAAGAACTTTGTTGTTAAATTTGAACGAATATATCAGTTTATCTCTGATACCCCAGCTTTATACCCGTTTATAAATAAAGAAAAGAGGGTACAAAAGTGTGTGTTGACAAAGCACAACGTCCTATACTTTCGTGAAGATGAAAATGCAATTATTATTCTTGATGTTTTTGACACAAGGCAATCCCCTGAAAAGTTAAAGATTTAGCCTAGTCATTTAAGCGGATGTAACAAACCTTTAAGTTTCTATACGAAAAAAAGCTTCGTCTTTAGCTTAGCCTATCTCAACCTGTCTGCCGACTTTACCAGCTTTTCATCTTTATTTATAGACTTTGCTGCAAAGATTAGAAGCAATATACTGAGAGATGTTAAAAACAAGCCAATACCCATGTTGGAGTACCCAAGCGTAATTGCACCTACAGCTTTTTTAACCGTTTGCGCCATCCAAAAGCTGTAACCTATAAGCACCAAAATGCAGCTGTAGCAAAGCGTAGCCTGGAGCTTGCGGTTTTTGTAAAGAAAAATTATAAATATCGGAAGGAATGCTACAACAGCCGTAACAATAGACAAAGCCGCAAAGCTTTCAGTTTGTGTGATCTTTCCATTTACGTTTTGAAAAAGGCCGCGTATGGTAACGTCAATATCTTTACCATCTATATAAATGTTATGTGCCAGTGGGAACAGGAATAATCCGAAGAGTACCAGGGATGCAAAAAGTAAGTAAACACTTTGTATACGTTGAAGCATAATTGTTTTGCTGTAAGTTGAAACAAAGATATGCGCGCAGGTGGTAAATTTAAAATCGTAAATGATGTTACCTTTGCAGCCGTGGCAGATACACAGCGCTATTTTATTGAACTGGCTTATGATGGTACAAAATACCATGGCTGGCAAATACAACCTAATGCGGTTACCGTACAGGAGTTGTTGAACAAAGCTCTGTCTACACTGCTGCGCCAGCCTATAGAAACTACCGGCTGTGGCCGTACAGATACCGGCGTACACGCCAGGAAATTTTTTGCGCATTTTACCTCCCAACCCTCTGAAGGGGGAGCCGGGAAGGAGCTTCAACAGTTCCCCCTTCAGGGGGTGGAGGGGGCTTGGGTTAGAGGGCTTAATGCTTTATTACCTCATGATATTGCCGTAAAGCGCATTATTCCTGTACAGCCAGATGCTCATGCCCGATTCGACGCTACTTTGCGTTCTTACGAGTACCACATCCACTTTAATAAGGATCCATTTGTACATGGCTACTCGTGGCTATTGCGCGATAAACCGGATGTTCAGTTGATGAACCAAGCTGCGGCTATTATGATGACCTATACGGATTTTAGCTGCTTTAGTAAATCGAACACACAGGTAAAGACGAATAATTGTAAAATAACTAAAGCAGTATGGGAGGAGACCGCGCGGGGCATCGTCTTCAAAATATCTGCCGACCGTTTTTTGCGTAACATGGTGCGCGCTATTGTAGGCACGTTACTTACCGTTGGCCGGAAAGAAATAGAACCGGAAGGCATCCGCAATGTTATAGAAAGCAAGGATCGCGGCAGCGCAGGTACCAGTGTGCCTGCATGCGGGCTTTATCTTACAGAAGTAAAATATCCGTATCTGATGATAGCCCCCCAGCCCCCTGAAGGGGGAGCAATTGTGGGTGCAAGGAATTTTAAATAACTTTAGACTAGTGAGCGAGAAAAAAGATAATAACAATACCAAAGGCACCCCCGCAGGAAGTGGAGCTAGTGTTACCGGCAAGGCTTTCGACTGGCACCTGCTCAAACGCATAATGCATTATGTACGCCCGTATATGGGTGTGTTTGTGTTAGCGGGTTTCCTCACGATCTTTTTGGCAGTAGTCGCTATCATTCAGCCGATACTGATACAGCGTACATTGGATAAGTACATCCTGGCTAACGACTACCATGGGCTGGTATTTATGATAGAGCTGATGATAGCGCAATTGGTGGTTCAAACCATTGCTCAATACTATCAAACTTATCTCACCAACTCACTGGGGCAGTCGGTAATACGCGATTTGCGTAAGGATGTATTCAATCATATCACTAGCCTGCGCCTGCGCTATTTCGACCGCACGCCGATAGGTATGCTCATTACTCGTACGGTGTCTGACCTGGAGACCATCGCTGATATCTTTTCAGAAGGCCTTATCTCCATAATGGGCGACCTGCTGCTGGTAGTTGCTGTAATTGGCATTATGCTTTGGCAGGACTGGAAGCTGGCGCTTATTACCATGATACCTATGCCCTTCCTGTTTGCCTCCACATACGTGTTTAAAGAGGCCATAAAATCGTCCTTTCAGGAAGTGCGTACCCAGGTAGCGCAACTGAATACTTTTCTAGCTGAGCATATCAGCGGTATTAGCATTATCCAGTACTTCGCGCGGGAGGACCAGGAAATGCGGAAGTTTAAATCGGTAAACCAAAAATATCGGGACGCTAATATCCGCTCCAATTGGTATTATTCTATCTTTTTCCCGGTTGTGGAAATACTCTTCGCCATTTGTATGAGCCTACTGGTTTGGTATGGTTGTAAAAGGATACTGAACGATCAGCAATTGCATGCTTTATCCGCACATCCCGGCGGCGTTACACCAGGTGTTATCACAGGGTTTATTGTGCTGCTAAATATGCTGTTCAGGCCTATACGACAACTGGCCGATAAGTTTAACACCCTGCAAATGGGCATGGTAGGCGCCGACCGTATTTTTAAAGTGCTGGATACTAACGATGTGGCTGTTGACGATGGGAAACTTGCTCCGGCTGCTTTGCAGGGCGAGATAGAGTTTAAAGATGTTTGGTTTGCTTATATAGAAGAGAACTGGGTGCTGAAGAACATTAGCTTCCACATCAAACCTGGTGAAACCCTGGCCCTGGTAGGAGCCACAGGTGCCGGCAAATCATCTACCATAAATATCCTGAACCGTTTTTACGACATCGGCAGGGGCAGCGTAACTGTAGATGGACACGATATTCGCGAGTACAGTGTAGACTATCTGCGATCAAAGATTGCTACCGTAATACAGGACGTGTTTCTGTTTACAGATACTATAGGGAACAACATTAGCCTGAGCAACCCTGCAATTACCCGGGAAGAGATCATTAAGGCGGCTAAAGATGTAGGTGCACATGAGTTTATAGAACGGCTTCCCGGCGGTTATGACTACAACGTGATGGAACGCGGTGCCACGCTATCGGCTGGGCAGGCGCAACTGATATCATTTATCCGTGCGCTGGTTTATAACCCTTCAATATTGGTGCTGGACGAAGCAACTTCATCCGTAGATACCGAAACTGAGCTGCTGATACAAAATGCCATAAATAAGCTAATGCAGGGCCGTACGGCTATTGTTATAGCCCACAGGTTATCTACCATCCAAAATGCAGACAAGATCATCGTGCTTGATCATGGCGAGATAATGGAAATGGGCACCCACCAGGAACTATTACGAATAGAAAATGGCTATTACCGCAAACTGTACGATCTCCAGTTCAACTCCGCGGGAATAGCCAAAGCTATTTAATTACTTAGACTCCAGTCTGCGCGCGTCGTCGCTTGTAGCGTCCGGCTGATCTTCTTTCGGCGGCGTCTTTAGCGGTGTTACCGGTTGCTCGCGGTTTTCGTAATAACCTGCAACATCTTCCTGCTGCGGCTCGTCGGCGTGATATTGTTTGTCGCGTTGTTTAACAATGCTTTTATGTCCTTCATCGTTCGGCCTGTCGGTAGGCGTATCCGATGGCGAAGGTTTATCGTGGTCGTTTGCTGGTGTGGTCATGATAATATAACAGGGCCACCGGAGATTTGTTTAGCCCGGCTAGAGGGTCTACCCCAGCCGGGGTGGCAATTTTTTAAAAGCTGCGTTTTTAGCACCAATAATGCAGATTTTGGCCGAAAATTCATGCAGAAATCTTCAAAAACCACATTTTTTCAGAGCCTGAAATCAAAATAATTTCGGAGTGCAAGAAAATCTACTTCACCTCGAACCGTTCTTTCAAAAACTCTCCGGTAAAACTTCCTTCCTGTTTGATCAGGTCTTCCGGTACGCCTTCAAATACCACATTGCCGCCTCGGTTACCACCCTCGGGGCCGATGTCTATCACCCAGTCGGCGCATTTTATCACATCCATGTTGTGTTCTATTACAATAATGGTATTACCGTGTTCAAGCAGGGCGTCAAATGACTTAAGCAGCTTCTTGATATCGGCGAAGTGGAGACCCGTTGTCGGCTCATCAAAAATAAATAGTGTTTTATGCGTGTTGTTGCCTTTTACCAGGAACGACGCTAGCTTAATACGCTGTGCCTCACCACCTGACAGCGTGTTTGACGATTGCCCCAATTGCACGTAGCCCAAACCCACATCAACCAGAGGCTTAATCTTAGCAACGATCTTGGCTTCTTTGGCAAAGAACTCGAGTGCCTCGTCTATTGTAAGGTCAAGTACTTCAGAAACGTTTTTCTCATTGTAAGTGATGTCAAGAATGTGCTGCTTAAAGCGCTTGCCGCCACAAGCCTCGCAAGTCAGGAAGATGTCCGCCATAAACTGCATCTCTATTTTTACCTCGCCTTCGCCCTGGCAAACGTCACAGCGGCCGCCTTCTACGTTAAAAGAGAATGCCGAAGGTTTTAAACCGCCGGCTTTGGCTGCTGGCTGAGAAGCATAAAGGTTCCGGATATCGTCCCAGGCTTTTACATAAGTGACAGGGTTAGAGCGTGACGAACGACCAATTGGGTTCTGATCTACCAATTCCACCTGTTCTATTTTAGCGTAATCGCCTTCCAAACTATCAAAACTGCCCGACTGCTCGCCGGTGTAGTTGCCCAACGTTTTTTGCAGTGCCGGTGCTAACACCCGTTTAACCAGGCTGGTTTTACCGGAGCCCGATACACCGGTAACTACCGTAAGTACACCCAGCGGGAATTTCGCGCTTACATGGTTCAGGTTGTTTTCTCTTGCACCTTTTAGTTCAATAAAATCGCTCCATTTGCGGCGTAACTTTGGAATAGCAATCTCTTCCCTGCCGCTCAGGTATTTGCCGGTAAGGCTATTATCATCAACTATAATTTGATCATAAGTGCCTGTAAATATCAAATTGCCGCCATGAGTGCCCGCTTCCGGGCCAATGTCAATGATGTGGTCGGCTGCTTTCATTATCTCTTCTTCGTGCTCAACAACCAAAACGGTGTTGCCAACGTCGCGCAAAGATTTTAATACACCTACCAATCGTTGGGTATCCCTTGGATGCAGTCCGATACTGGGCTCATCTAAAACATATACCGACCCAACCAGGCTGCTACCCAGCGAAGTGGCGAGATTGATACGCTGTGACTCGCCGCCTGATAAGGTATTTGACAAGCGGTTCAGCGTCAAATAACTTAGACCCACATCATTTAGAAACCGCAACCGGTTTGTTATTTCCAACAGCAGGCGTTTGCCTATTTTGACGTCATTAGGACTAAGGGCCAGACTGCCGAAGAACTCTAATGCTTCGTCAAGCGGCATCAGTACAATGTCGGTGATCGAGCGGCCTTCGATTTTCACGTAAGCAGCGTCCTTACGCAACCGGCTGCCTTTACATTCAGGGCAGGTGGTTTTACCCCGATATCTGGACAGGAGCACCCGGTACTGTATCTTATACGTTTGCTCCTCCATTTCCTTGAAAAATTCGTTTAAACCACGGAAGTATTGGTTACCCGTCCACAGCAGCTGTTGTTGCTCTGGTGTAAGCTGGTTGTATTGGCGGTGTATAGGGAAATCGAACTTAATGGCGCTTTTTACGAGTTTGTCGTTCCACTCGCGCATTTTTTCGCCGCGCCATGGTGCTATGGCTCCTTCGTAAACTGTTTTGCTCTTGTCAGGAATAACCAGGTCTTCGTCAATGCCGATTACTTTCCCGTAACCTTCGCAGCGTTTACATGCGCCGTAAGGGTTATTAAAACTAAAGAAATTGGCTGTAGGCTCTTCGAAGCGGATTCCGTCTAGTTCAAACCGGTCGCAGAAAAACTTTTCAATTTCGTTGTCTGCCTCTGGTTCACGGTAGCGCACAAAAACATCTCCTTTACCTTCAAAGAAGCCTGTTTGCACACTATCTGCCAGGCGGCTTAATGTTTCCTCTTCAGTGTTTTTGGTGATCCTATCTATAACAATCCGGAGGGCTGTATCGCTTATCTGTGCAACGTTGGCTATAGATTCATCCTCCAGCATACTTTCTATGCGGTTCAGCTCGCCGTTATACTCAACACGGATAAAGCCTTTTTGCATCAGCACCGCTAACTCTTCTTTAAGGCTGCGATTATTGTGGGGATGCAGCGGGCATATTATGGTGACCTGCGTTTCATCTGCAAGGCTGGTTACAAAGTTTACCACATCTGTAACCGTATCCTTTTTAACCACCCCGCCGGAAACAGGGGAGATGGTTTTGCCAATGCGCGAGAACAGCAGCTTAAGATAATCGTAAATTTCTGTACTGGTACCGACGGTAGAGCGGGGGTTACTGGTAATAACTTTTTGCTCAATAGCAATTGCGGGCGCTATGCCTTTTATATAGTCTACATCAGGCTTGTTCATCCGGCCCAGGAACTGGCGGGCGTAGGATGATAAACTTTCTACATACCTGCGCTGACCTTCGGCATACAGCGTATCAAAAGCAAGAGAAGATTTGCCCGAGCCCGACATGCCGGTAACTACCACCAGCTTGTTTTTGGGGATGGCAACATCCATGTTTTTAAGGTTGTGTACCCTGGCGCCTTTTATTATGATATGCTTTTGCGGATCTTTTTCTGCTTCTTTGATCATTATACTGATGTGGCTGAACTGTTTTGCAGCTGTACTATAAATAATATCAACCTGGCGTTAAACCTTTTGCACTAGCCTTAGGTCTAACAAAACAAAACCGATTATGGACCGCAAAAATCCTAAAAATTTTAGCGTTATCCAAACGGACCAGAGTATTGCTATAGTGTTTAACGGAGTAGATAACTATCTTTTACCAACACAAATAATATTTGGTCGAAACATAAGATACCCAACTAAAAAATATTTGTTTTTATTTTTTAAGATCATTATATTTGAGGGTAAGATTTATCACCCTAAAAAGAAACGCTATAGATAGAACTCTACTTTAATAACGACGAAAAATTTAATTTAGTTTATTAGTAGCTTTCTATGGATTTTCAATTGAAAAGTGATCAGGATCTAATCCATCTATATGTAGCCGGTGAAGAAGCAGGACTTGTGGAACTCATCAGGCGCTACCAATCCAAAATTTACACTTCTATATATCTGCTTGTTAAAGACGAAGCTTTAGCTGAGGATATTTTCCAGGATACCTTCATCAAAGTAATCAACACGCTTAAGGCTGGCAAGTACAACGAGGAAGGCAAGTTTTTGCCCTGGGTAACCCGTATTGGCCATAACCTTGTTATTGATCATTTCCGCCGTGAGAAACGCGCGCCAATGGTGAACAATGGTGACGACTTTGATATTTTTGAAGTACTGGGCAATTATGACGAGAGCGCCGAGGACCGCATGGTACGCGAGCAAACTCATCGGGACCTAAAAGCGTTGATACAGCTTTTACCTGCCGAGCAAAAGGAAGTATTAATTATGCGCCACTTTGGCGACATGAGCTTTAAGGAGATTGCGGAAGTAACAGATGTAAGCATTAACACAGCTTTAGGCCGTATGCGGTATGCATTAAACAACCTTCGTAAGATGATGCAGACTAAAGAGCTTAGCCTTAAAAACTAGCGATTACACCTCAATAGAGATTAGATAAAAAGGCAGCTATAAAACTATAGCTGCCTTTTTTATTGCTCCAGTATTGCGCTCAACTCATTAAGTATTGAATTGCGGGCTGTTGAGGATGAGCAGCGCTTGCACGTCTTCCTTGTCTTTGCCTAGCTGAACGGTTAATTCCTCCAGTGATGCAAAATGTATATCATCCCTTACAAAGTGCAGGAACTCCATACGCAGTATTTTGGTGTAGATATCCTGATTGAAGTTGAAAATGTTTACTTCTATGTTACGCGTCATACCGTTAACGGTGGGCCGGTTGCCTATGTAGGCCATACCATCATAAACCTGCTCTTCTACCCGCACTCTTACAGCGTATATGCCATTTTTGGGTATCAGTTTATACTGCTCTTCTACCATTAGGTTAGCAGTAGGGTAGCCAAGCTGCCTGCCTATCTGGTCGCCGCGAATAACCTTGCCTGTTATGAAGAACGGATAGCCAAGGCAATCGTTCGCAACGTTTATTTGCCCGTCCAGCAAAGCTGTACGCACCCGGGTTGAGCTTATCGCTACGTCATTAATGTCCTGTTCAGGTATCTCCAGTACTTCAAAGTTGTATACAGGCGCTAGTTTAAGCAGGTCCTGCAGGCCGCCCTGCCTGTCTTTGCCAAAACGGTGATCGTAGCCGATAACAATAGTTTTGGTACCTATTTTATCAACCAGGATATCTTTGATGTATTCCTCTGCAGACTGGTTGCTGAAATCCCTTGAAAAAGGCGTGATAATCAGATGATCGACACCCAGGCGCTCCAATAACCCAGCCTTTTCTTCAATTGTTGTAATCAGCTTAATGGTTTCATCCTCGGGATGAAGGATCATGCGCGGGTGAGGAAAAAATGTAAGTATCACTGTTTCGCCGCCGCTTGCAGCAGCAAGCTCTTTTAATCTGGCTATGATCTTGCGATGCCCGATGTGTACGCCATCAAAAGTGCCTATGGTAACCACGGCATTTTTAACGGTTGTAAATTCATCAATATGATGATATATTTTCATAGGAACTGCAAATGTAAATGTAGAAAGCGTAAACTGGAAATTACTTGAGGAATGCTATTCTATTGGCGGGACATTTTTTAATTCACGGATGCTGGTTACCAGTTCCATCACCTCGTGTGCATTCTCGATACGGAAACTGCCGCTGCGCGTTCGGCGGAGGCGTGACAGGTAAGCGCCGTTATTAAGTGCCTTACCAAAATCATTTGCCAGCGATCGGATGTACGTGCCTTTGCTGCACACTACTTTAAAGTCTACTTCGGGGAGTTCTATCCGGGTTATTTCAAACTCTGTAATAGTAACCGTTCGGGCTTTAAGTTCCACCTCTTCGCCGCGGCGTGCTTTTTCATAGAGGCGTTCGCCATCTACCTTTATGGCCGAATGCGCAGGCGGGTATTGCTGTATCTCGCCGGTGAATTGCGCGCAGGCCGCTTTGATCTGTTCTTCGGTAAGCTGACTTAGGTCGAAACTTCCTTCGGGTTCGCTCTCCAGGTCATAAGTTGGGGTAGTGGCGCCTAATACAAGTGTGCCGGTGTATTCCTTTTCTTCGGCCTGAAAGGAGTCGATCTGCTTGGTCATTTTACCCGTGCAGATAATAAGAAGCCCGGTGGCGAGAGGATCCAGCGTACCCGCGTGGCCTACTTTAATCTTCAGCGGCTTAAAAGCATTCCGGATTTTGCCGACAACGTCAAAGCTGGTCCATTTGTACGGTTTGTTCACAAGCAGCAGTTGCCCGTCTACAAAGTGCTGTATATCGGTAAAGTAAGAGGTCAAAGCAAAAAATTAAGCAGCAAAGGTACGCGTCTGAATCAAAATTCTCAGAATCAAAGAATTTACAGGATGCTTTGCAGTCTGTTATATATTTCGTCTTACAATCAGGATTAAGAATTTTGTAAATTCTAAAATTCTGTAAATTCTGATTCAGACTACACCATTTGCAAATTGTGGCCGGTCATTAATAGCACTATAATAACCCCACCAACTAATATGCGGTACCAGCCAAACAGCTGAAATCCCCTTTTCTCAAGAAAAGTAATGAAAGATTTTATAGCTAGCATAGCCACTATAAACGCAATAATGTTGCCTACTACCAGGAACTTAATCTGCTCGCCGGTGAACATTTGCTCGTGCGTTTTGTGGTAATCCCACACCTCTTTTAAAGTAGCGCCAAACATGGTAGGCACGGCTAAAAAGAAAGAAAACTCTGCAGCGGCAGTACGGCTAAGCTTTTGGCTCATGCCGCCAACTATTGTAGCGGCAGAACGGGATACACCCGGTATAACTGCAAGGCACTGAAAAAGGCCAACCTTCAGAGCTGTTGGGTAAGAGATGTTCTCTTCTTTTGTGACAGCTGTGTCCTGATTAAACCATTTGTCGACAAACAGCAGGATGATACCGCCTACCAGCAGCGAAATAGCCACCACAAGTGGGCTTTCCAGCAATTTATCAATGTGCTTTTTCAGCAATACGCCAACTATTACTGCCGGAATAACACCAACCACTAATTTAAAGTAGAAGTCGATAGAGCGGAAAAAGCGTTTAAAGTAAAGGATAACTACAGAAAGTATAGCACCAAGCTGTATCACTACCTCAAACAGCTTTACAAAGTCATCAGTAGCTATGCCCATAACAGACGATGCAATAACCATGTGACCTGTAGAAGAAACAGGAAGAAATTCGGTAAGGCCTTCTATTATCGCGAGAACAATTACGTGGATAAGGTTCATGGTAGGTTATGCAGTTGGTTTTTTTAGGATAGCAAAAAAACCAAGGGCAAATCCCGCAAGTACAACTACCGGGGCAATAACAATTTTGGTGGTGCTGTAAATATCTGTAGTGCCGCTCATGAGAAAGAAACCGATGGCTACTACCACAATGCTGATGATGAGTAAGCGGTAGTTTTCTTTGCCGAACACGAATTGCACCGGCTGAGTATCTGCTACCGGCTTTGTTGCGGTAGTGCTTGTTTTTACTGTTGCAGCAGTCTTTTGTTGCTGTGCCATATATCTTTAAATTAATGTTGTTAATGAATGTAAAAGGACCTGTTAATTATCTGTACAGGTCGTATATTTTTAAACGTAAGAACTTGTTAACCGCAAGGTAGGTGCTAACGGCCGACATTAAAATGCCAAGGCCGATGACCCCTAAAAATACAATGCCGAACTCTGTATAGTTCTGTAAGATAACCAGATCAGGGACCTGCTTGTAAGCCAGGTATAAGGTAAGTATCAGTATCAGGATAGCTATTAAGCCACCAAGCAAACCATGCCATATACCATAAAGCAGGAACGGTTTACGTATAAAGCCCTTTGTGGCGCCTACCAGCTGCATAGACTTAATTAAGAAACGCTGTGAGTAAATAGCCAGCCTGATGGTGTTATTTATCAGTGCGACAGACAGCACCACGAATATACCAGCGAAGGCCAGTATTACCAGGCTTATGGAGGTAAGGTTCTGGTTCATCTGGTCAACAAGTGACTGCTGGTATTTGACCTCTTTTACTAAAGGGTTCTTCAATAGATCCGCTTTAAATTTGTCTATGCCCGAGTTGTTGGCGTAGTCTGCCTTCAGGTAAACATCCAATGACTGCGACAGGGGATTGTAACCCAGGAATTTTACAAAATCCTCCCCAAGGTCTTTCTGCAGGTTGCGTGCAGCAAGCTCTTTACTTACATACTGGGTTTGCTTCACCATAACGTTGCCGTCCAGCTGTTTTTGCAGTTGCAGCACATCCGCCTCGTGGGCGGCATCGTCCATGAAAATGTTTAATACGATGTTCTCTTTTACGTAGCGCGAAAGGTTATTGGCATGTACCAATATCAGCCCCAGTAATCCTATCATCAGTAATACCATGGCTATACCAAAAACCGTAGAAATATATATGGTCTTGGTTTTTTTTGCCGACGCGCTTGTTTCGAATTCTTCCATTCTTGATCAGATATAAGATGCACAGCTGATAACGGATTAATACGCAACCAGTCTAAATCAACCTATTATCCTGCGAAAATAGCAAACCCCTGCTAAAGCTGAAAGGATATGCAGGATAATTAACAATTATTAACGATCCTGCATACCTGCCAAGTGATATAGATTACGCCGTCAACTCCTCGTAAGCTGCGGTTAGTCCGCGTTCTATGCCGCCACCTTGAAATTCGGTTACTCCGGGAATACTTTTTGCGGCAAGTATCTCCTCTTTGGTTTTGCCTGCTTTTATGCTGCTTTCTACGTAGGCTACCAGTTTCACTAGGAAGTCCTGCATTAATTTAAGGTCTTCTGCTGTGCCGGTAACTTTAACGGGGTCGAACGCGTGACCAAAAACATACTGTGTTTTACTGTCAAATGTCTTTAATGATGATTCCAGCGCCAATGGCCAATGCTTGCACGAAGCGCCTGCGCTACGGTCTATATATGGGTACATACGGTTAAATACAAGATCGCCGGTGTGAACAATATTAGCGTGCTCAAAATGGATCATAGCATCGCCGTTGGTATGGCCGGTGCCAAAGTAATGGGCAGCAATGCTTTCGTCGCCGTGTTTTATCTTCCACTTATCTGTAAAGGTAGTGTCGGGGTAAAGCTGTTTGTCATCATTACCGCCTTTGGCAGCAGCATTCTTCTGATTAGTAAGCGAGTTGGCATGAGCTGCTACCTTCTTCACTAAGCCTTTGAACGCGATGTTGCCGCTGGTATGGTCGCCATGGTGGTGAGTGTTGATAAGCCACTGAAAAGGTTTATCGCTTTTCTTTTGCATTTCAGCAATCAGGTGCGGCGCTGTATCCGGGAACTGCGCATCTACAACCACAATGCCTTCCTTATTTACCAGCCACGCAATGGTGCCACCTTTTTCGGTGAAGATGCCTACGTTGTTGCGGAGCGGAGTTACCTGGTAGCCGGGTTGGGCAAGTAAATTGGCAAAGCCACTTTTGCTTAGAAAAGCCAGTGCACCTGCTGTTAGTGCTGTTTGGGTTATAAATTGTCTGCGTTGCATATGTTTTTCTGATTGATGTTCTACTTATTGGTTCAGCAAGATAGCATTTAGCCGTTAATATTGATGGAATGACTGCGACACAAACTCCAGCACCACAGGTAACGAGGCACGCCAGTAGGTCCAGTTGTGAGCGCCGTCGCGTACGCGGTACTCGTGCGGAATATCTTTTTTACGCATTAAGTTGTGTACAAGGCCATTCCCTTCGTACAAGAAATCGTCGTCGCCTACATCCATAAACCAGCGCACTGCTTTCTTCTGTGCGTCGGGCATGGCCTCCATCAATGGTAATACGCTGTACTTATTGTAATAGTTGCTTATGGTACTATCTGCCAAACCAGGTGTAGCCTTGGTGAGGGCGGCCTTAGCAGCGTCTAAATTCAAATACCCGGTAGCAGCACTTAGCGGGCAAGCCGAAGAAAACATCTCCGGGTGGTGCAGCGCGTAAATAAAGCTACCGCCGCCGCCCATGCTCAGCCCGGCTATGGCACGGAAGCGCTTATCGCTTTTAACCTTGTACTTTTTCTCTACAAAGGGTACAAGTTCAAAAAAAAAGAAATCCTCGTAATTCCAGTCGCCTTTTATATCATTAAAATATCCTCGACGGCCTGTATTGGCGTCGGGCATTACAATTATCATCGGTGTGGCGGTACCTTCGCGTATGGCCTTGTCGGTAATGTTCAGCACTTCGCCAAATTGTACCCATCCGGTTTGATCGTCACCGGCACCATGCAGCAAGTACAGTATTGGGTAAGAGCGGCCGCTGCTTTCATAATCGGGCGGAAGGTATATAGCGTACTTACGTTCGCTCTTTAGTATTTTACTGTTTACGGTTAGGTTGTCGTACACTTTGCCGGTCTGCGCCATTACAGCAAAAGGGCAAAGCATAAGCATGCATGCAATAAGCTTTTTCATTTATAAAGGGTTTTCTAATTGGGAGCGTACAACCGGGGTTTGTTGCTGGCAGATAAATTTAATAATAAAACACCGAAGTGCAAGGCCAGGCTTATCTCTTTTTTGTAGCTGCTGTATCACTGGCGTTTACACCTGCGTAATGTATTTGTAAACTAAACAAAACACTAACTAAAACTTATTACAATGAAGCGCATAAGTAAATCTCTTCTGCCCGGCCTGCTGGCGATAGGGCTGTTTTCCTGCAACAAAAGTGACCTGGAGCCCGGCACCGGTAAAGACCTTGTATTAACTGCCACCGAACAGCAAAAGGTTGCTGCTGACAATAAGTTCACGCTTAAGCTATTCAAAGGAATAGGACTGGCAGACAGTATAGATCATAATGTATTTATGTCGCCGTTAAGCGTAAGCTTTGCTATGGCGATGACGGCAAACGGAGCAAAAGGCGCTACGCTCGACTCCATCAACAAGGTCATGGAGTTTACCGGCTTTACACGGGACGACGTTAATAACTACTACAATAAGCTGGTGACCGATCTGCCGCAACTAGACCCTAACACAAAGCTCAATATAGCTAACTCCATATGGTACCGCCAGGGCTTTAACGTGCTGCCCGATTTTATATCTGTAAACACCACAAAATACCAGGCACAGGTACAAGCGCTTGATTTTGGAAGTGCATCAGCAAAAAACACCATTAACGACTGGGTGAGCGGTAAAACAAATGGTAAAATTCCTACTATAATTAATGCTATACCGACGGAAGTACAAATGTATTTAATAAACGCCATTTACTTTAAAAGTACCTGGAAGGCGAAGTTTGATGCTGCAAATACTGCTAAAAAGCCTTTTTATTTACAAGGCGGTGGTACAGTGCAGGCGGACCTGATGTCCAAAGAAGGGCTCGAATATAAAACAAACTTTATCCCCGCTGACAGTACCCGGATTGCCGAAATCCCTTACGTGCATGATAAGTACAGTATGGTTATTGTGCTTCCGGGGGCAAACAAAACGGTGAAGCAGGTGCTCAGTGGCCTTACTGCCGATAAATGGCAATCCTGGATGAGCGGCTTATACCAACTTAAAGGGCGCGTTATTATGCCTAAATTTAAGTTCAGCTATGGCAAGACACTCAACCAGCCCTTGTCGTCCTTGGGTATGAGTCTGCCTTTCAGCAACTCTGCCGACCTGTCTGGCATTAATGGTAATGGCGGGCTTAAGATAACTGAAGTAATGCACAAAGCATTTGTAGAAGTTAACGAAGAAGGTACTGAAGCGGCTGCTGCAACGTCAGTATCTGTTGGTGTTACTGCTCCGGCACCATCACCAGACCTGGTGCTGGACCGCCCGTTTATGTTTGCGATAAGGGAGATGAAAACCGGGTTGATTATTTTTGCGGGTATTATAAACAACCCCACGTTAGCAGGTCAATAAGTTCATATCTATATAAAACAAAAGCGCTCCAGGTCGGGGCGCTTTTGTTTTATACCATGTCACCCATCAACGGGTCGCTAAAGCCTGGCTTGCCTGTTTCTACCCGTCCTGCGTAGCGTGCTGCGAAATCCGGGTAACCTTTAACTTTAACACTGAAGTCATACCAACCAAAGCTTTTAGCCAGGTCGATCTTCATTATCTGCGGAGCAAAGCTTTCGTAATGAATGGTCATCTGCTTTGCCGTGGTCTTGTAGGCATTGTCAGTAACCTCTACGGTTAGCGGCGCGTGATTGCCGGGTATGCTAAAGGTAAGCGCAACGTTGCCGTTTGCTGCATTACTCACCATTTGATAGGCAAAGTCAACGTTTATCTGTGGGTCTTTTGCATCACCTTTAAACTCCCTGTAAAAGCCATTTGGCCCGTAAACACGCAAATAATATTTGCCGTTCTCAAAATCAGCCAATGGCCATTCATCTGTAATAGTATCTCCCGGAGTTACCGCGTAGCTCCATGTGCGTACAACTTCCATAGTGCCCGGCGTGTGCAGGCTTGCATATTTGCCCGGCGCGTAAACATTAAATGCCCCGCCTGCAGCCTGTTTGCCAAAAAGCTTGTCGCCGGCTTTAAAAGTAAGTTCTACCGCGTTTTTGGCTTTATTAAAGCCGCCGTCGACGTATAGCTCGTACGGCAAAGCGCAGGCGTGCTTGATGCCTTTCTCCTGCTGTGCCATAATGGGCGAAGTACGCGGGTTGTGTTTTATTGTTTTAACATCAGCGTCGGTAAGTTTTTTGAAGGTAGGCAGGCTCTTGAACTTGGCTTTGTGAATACCTTTTACATAAGCATCCATATCTAAGAATACTGGTGTAGGTATTTGCTCGCCATTATACTGCCTGAAGGCCGAGGTTAGGTCACCACAAACCGTCCGGCGCCAGTTGCTGATGTTGCTTTCTTTAACATCCTTACCAGTTTTAAGCTTGATGAACTTCTCCAGAAACTGCAGGCTGGACGTATGGTCGAAAACTTCCGAATTCACCCATCCGCCGCGGCTCCATGGCGATGCGATGATCATCGGTACCCGATAGCCCAGGCCAATAGCATTTTCGCGGTAGTATTTGGCATCCCACTCTTTGCGCTTTTTTTCCTGATCCATAGTAACAAACTCTGCCTGGGTATCTATACCACCTGATACTTTTCCGGTGCCCGGCTTGTGCGAATGTGGCGCCACGAAGGGCGGCACATGGTCAAAGTAGCCGTCGTTCTCGTCATAGGTAAGAATAAAGATGGTCTTCTTCCAAACTTCGGGGTTGTGCGTCAGGATGTCCATTACTTCTGATACATACCATGCGCCATACCATGGTGCGCTGGGGTGGTCAGAGAAATTTTCGGGCGCTGTTATCCATGATACTGTAGGTAGCTTGCCTGTTTTAACATCCTCCCTAAACTGATACAGTACATCGCCTTTGGGTACCTGTACCTCACGCGCAACACCATTGTCGGTATATTTAAGTGTGGTTAGCTTGTGGTAATTGTCGTCTTTACTGTTGGTGTCAAATGCTTTTTTGTGGATGTTCTTTTCGCGGTCTGTCAGCTTATCAAACGTGCCTGCCTCGGTTAGGTGGATGTCTTTTTTTATATTCTCCATATCCTTGCGCATTTGTTTTAGCTGCAGTTGCAGGTGGTCTATGTGTGCATCTCCGGGTGGCAGCGCAGCAAGCTTCTTTTCAGCTTCGGCAATCTGCGCCGGTAACAGCGCGTGTTTCTTTTTAAGGTATTCTAAGTGCTTACTGTGAAGTTTTACATGATACTGCTCAAAATACTCCAGCGGGTTATCCCCAAAATTCGATAACCAGGATTCCTGTTCACCCTCAAAGCCAACGTTAACGTATAATTCGTTCTGGTAACACTTCCAGGATATACCGGCTTCTTCCAGCCGTTCGGGGAAAGTGGTCCAGTTCAGGGTTTCAAAGTCAGCATCCTCGTTCCACACATTTGCCTGAGAGTCTTCATTCTGGTCTTTGCGAATAGTTCCGCTCCACAGGAACAAACGGTTTGGCGTAGTACCGGTGAGCGACGAGCAAAAGTGCTGGTCGCAAACGGTAAACGCATCGGCCAATGCGTAGTTAAAGGGGAGGTCCTGCCGGGTATGGTAGCCAAGGGTAAGCGGCATGTCCTTGTACGCTTTGCTGCCCGATTGTTTTTCTACCAGCCATTTATCAAACTTACCATCGTTACGGGCATCTACCTGGTTTGTCCAGCTATGCGGTAACGAACTCATCCATGTTGCCTTCGTGTTCTTAATATCCAGGTGGAAGGGAGCGTAAGTATCGCCCTTACGGTCGGTTTGCAGCCATACTGGGTTGCCGTTCGGCAGGTCTATTGCTCGTGGGTCATTGTACCCACGTACACCCTTAAGGGTGCCGAAGCAATGGTCGAACGAGCGGTTCTCCTGCATTAATATCACTACATGTTCTGCATCCTGCCAGGTGCTGCCCTTGGCCGGGTTAATGGCCAAAGCCTTTTGTATAGATGGAGGCAAAAGGCTGCTAAGGCCTGCGGCGCCGCTTAGCATTGCCGCTTTTTTTAAGAACTCTCTGCGGGTATCAGACATGGGTATTAGTAGTTGTGTTTACGCCGGCAATTTAGTAATAGGTATATTAACCCAATATAAATTAATTAGCTGTGCATATTACGGTTAATATAAATTAACTAAATTTCCCACTGTAAATCTAACCACCATTTATATGAAAAAACTTGCCTGCATGCTCCTGCTGGTCTGCTCGCTCAGCGCCGTTGCACAGCAATCTACCTACACACCCGCACCCGAGAACCTGGAAGCCAGAAAGAAGTTCCAGGACCTTAAGTTTGGCCTGTTTATTCACTGGGGTATTTACAGCATACTGGGCGATGGCGAGTGGGTAATGAATGAAAAACGCATACCATATGATAGCTACAAGCGCCTGGCCGATTTTTTTAATCCGCAGGACTTTGATGCGAAAGCCTGGGTGGCATTTGCCAAAAATGCAGGCATGAAGTATATCACCATTACTTCGCGCCATCATGACGGGTTCAGTATGTTTGCTACCAAAAAGTCTTCCTACAATATAGTAGATGCGACGCCTTACCACAAAGACCCACTTATGGAGTTGGCGAAGGAATGCCAGAAAGAAGGTATTGAATTGCACTTTTATTACTCGCTTTTAGATTGGGGCCGGGCAGATTATGCTTATGGCAGCCAGATAGTTGACGGTAAACCTGTAAAAGGAGATTGGGACAGCTACATAAAGTTCATGAAAGACCAGCTTACCGAATTGATCACCAAATACCCGGGCGTAAAAGGTATCTGGTTCGATGGTAACTGGGAGCGGCCCAACGCCAACTGGCATTACGACGAGATATATGGGTTAATACACAAGCTAAACCCGGCCATACTGGTGGGTAACAACCATCACCTCGCACCAAAAGAGGGGGAGGACTTCCAGATGTTTGAGAAAGACCTGCCCGGCCAAAACCATACCGGCTTCAGCGGTGAATCAACCATTGGTAAGCTGCCACTGGAAACCTGCGAGACTATTAACAACAGCTGGGGCTTTAAGATAACCGACAGGACATTTAAATCGAGTAAGCAAATCATCCAGTACCTGGTGAATGCAGCCGGGCATAACGCCAATTTTCTGCTGAACATTGGCCCGATGCCAAACGGCAAGATACAGCCTGAATTTACCGATACACTTAACCTGGTTGGTGCATGGGTTAAAAAGAATGGCGAAAGTATTTACAACACGCGTGGCGCTATAGTGCCCGCACAGCCATGGGGAACGTTAACCAGTAATGGTAAAGCTTTATACGCGCACATAACCAATGCGCCGGGTGAGCCATATATTTTTATACCCGAGCTAAAAAGCAAGGTAACCAAAGCCGTATTACTTGGTGGCGCCGCAGTTAAGTTTAAACAGCAGCCGGAGGTTTTATTTATTTACACCAGCGGTGTGGTTATGGATCCGGTAGATACAATTGTTAAGCTTACCACAAATTAACCAGCAGTACTTTCAACCTGAATCAAGAGAGGCCTTATCATTGATGAGATGATAAGGCCTCTTATTGGTAGTCAATTAAAAGCCTGACGAAATTCCAGCGGCGACAGATTCGTCTTCTTTTTAAAGAGCGTGCTAAAGGACTGCGCGTGCTCAAAGCCCAGGGCGTAGGCGATTTCGCTAACCGAAAGACTAGTTGTAGAAAGTTTTTCTTTCGCTTTCGCGATCAGTTTTTCATGAATATGCTGCTGAGTGTTCTGACCGGTATGAATGCGAAGCAGGTCACTCAGGTAGTTCGGTGACAGGTTCATCTGCGCAGCAATATATTGTACCGTAAGCAAACCGGGTACGTCGCCGTCAAAGTAGTCATCTATCAACTGCTCGAACCTGGTCAGCAGTGCCGAATTGTTATTCTTGCGGGTTAAAAACTGCCTTTCGTAAAATCGGTTGGAGTACTTTAGAAGGCTCTCGATCTGTGTAAGAATGATCTCCTGTGTATATTTATCTATATGCCGGCACTCTTTGTCAATTTTATGGAGGATGGCAATCAGGTCATCTTCTTCCTCTGTAGAAAGGTGCAGTGCTTCGTTAACCGCATAATCAAAAAACCCGTAGTGATGGATGTTGTTCGCCAGCGGGTGCTGCAACAGAAAATCGGGGTGGAAGATAAGGAGATAACCAGACCCGCATTCCATATTTTGCAGGTCTAGTTGCTGCACCTGGTTTGGCGCGGTAAAACTCAATACGCCTTTATCGTAATCATAGTGCTGCTGCCCGTACTTTATCTTGCCCTTGGCTTCGCGTTTGAGCGCCACGCAGTAGAAGCGGTTTACGAAACCCTTCCAGATCTCATCTTCCAAGAAAACGCTTTCCGCCAGGTTGATCACACTAACCAGCGGGTGGCGGGGTTCGGGCAACGACAGCAACCGGTGAAATTCTGATAGGGAGTTAATAGCGTTCATAAACAAAACTAATCAATTAAGCCCATACTAAACTCGTCGTAAGGAGCGCCTGTGTCTGTACCTAAAGGCACTATGCTTTCCAGTTGTGGAAGATCTGCCTCCGTTAGCTCAATGGTTGTAGCCGCAAGGTTTTGCTCCAGGTATTTTCTACGCTTTGTTCCGGGTATAGGCACTATCCCCTTGCTCATGATCCAGGCCAAAGCCAGCTGGGAAGATGTGACGTTCTTTGCTTCGGCCATGGCTTCAATTGCCTTAATCAGTTCGATATTCTTATTAAACATTTCGCCTTGGAAACGTGGGATCGCTCTGCGGAAATCATTTTCGGGCAGGTCGTCGATGCTTTTGATCTGTCCGGATAAAAACCCACGGCCCAATGGTGAGTAAGCTACAAACCCGATACCTAATTCTTTTAACGCTGCTAAAACCCCGCGTTCTTCCACAGTTCGTTCAAATAAAGAATACTCGCTTTGTACTGCGGTAATGGGGTGGACTGCATGCGCCCGCCTAACCGTTTCAGACGACACTTCCGACAAGCCGATATAACCCACTTTGCCTTCTTTAACCAGCTCAGCCATTGCCGCAACCGTTTCTTCTATTGGCGTATTTTTATCCAGGCGGTGCAGGTAATACAGATCGATGTGATCCGTATTGAGGTTCTTAAGTGAACGCTCTAACGATTTCTTAACGTAGTCCTTTTTGCCGTTAATGGCCCAGGTCACTTTATTGTTGTCATCTATTTCCCAGCCAAACTTGGTAGCTAAAATATACTGATCGCGTTTACCGCTGATGGCCTTTGCGATGAGTTGCTCGTTCTTAAGCGGTCCGTACAGATCGGCAGTGTCCAAAAAGTTACCGCCCAACTCCAGCGAGCGGTGAATAGTGGCAATGGCTTCCTGCTCATCCGCTGGTCCATACATATGTCCTTCTTCAAAACCTGTCATTCCCATACAGCCCAGGCCTATAACCGGCACAACCAAACCCTGGCTGCCCAATGCAATTTGTTTTATTTCCATAATCCAAAGATCGGTAAGCCAAATTGCGGGCATGTATGCAAACCCCCGAAGCTTGTAGGCAAATCAAGGATGCTTTTTAAAAGGTCTATAACGGTACGGAGCTCTGCTACAAAAAAAAGAGGCTGATCATATTTCATGATACAGCCTCTTTGTGTATTAGCAGTAAGGGTTAAGCAACGGTTTCTTCCACTTCTATCGGGACAAATTGCTCATCGGCACTTGGGCCATAGCTCCCCGGGATAGGTATGTTAAGCAGGCGCAGGTAAACGCCTAATTGTGCGCGGTGGTGTATGATCTGTGACAGCGCCATACGGATAACTTCTGCCTTGGTGTTGCGCACCAGTATGTCTTTTCCGTTACGCAGTGTCCAGGGCTCTTCTAATTTTGCTTCGTTCTCGGCTATAAGCTGCGTACGCCCGTCAACTAATGATCTTTCAAAAAGATCCATCAGTTCGGCAGTATTATTAATAATGGTGGGGTTGTAAGGCGCGGCTGCAAAGTCCAGGCCATCGGTAGTTAGTGCCATTGTTACCCAGGTAGGCAGTTCGGCAATATGAGTAGCCAGGCTGCGTATGTTCATGCTTTTTTCGTGCGGTTGCCAGTCGTACTTGTCGTCCGGAATGCGTTGCAGCATTTTGCGGGTAGTTTCAGATTCTGCGTTTAGTTCCTTCAGGAAGATTTCGATAAGTGCCATAACTTTTTTGTTTTTGAGTTTGTTATACAAAGAAACCGCAGGTTAATGACAGCCCTATGTCAGCAGGAAATACAATTAACTGAATTATTTTGATCATTCACTTTTCTTAAGAAGTTGACAGATGAGCAAAACAAAACCTGCACAAATTTATTATGCATGCATAGTATTTTTATTATCTTTACCGTTACCAATAATAAACACCAATGGACCAGTTACTTACCGACAGCACTACAGGGTACGATTTTTCCATAAGCGATAACCAGGCAATGATAGGCCAAATGGCGCGTGATTTTGCAGAAAGGCACATTAAACCTAATGTTTTGCAGTGGGATGAAGAACAGCATTTTCCACTGGAGTTATTTAGGCAATTGGGTGAACAAGGCATGATGGGCGTGCTTGTACCGGAAGAATATGGTGGTTCCGGCTTCGGCTATGCCGAGTATGTGACTGTCATAAGCGAAATAGCAAAAGTTTGCGGTGGGATAGGGTTATCTCTGGCGGCACACAATTCACTTTGTACCGGCCATATCCTCGCCTTTGGCAGCGAAGAGCAAAAACGGCGCTGGTTACCTAAACTGGCCAGTTGCGAGTGGCTGGGTGCCTGGGGTCTTACCGAGGCAAATACCGGGAGTGATGCCATGCGCATGGCTACCACCGCAGTACTGGACGGAGACTATTATATAGTAAATGGCGCCAAAAACTGGATAACTCATGGTAAAAGCGGCGATATTGCTGTGGTAATGGTACGTACCGGTGAAAAGGGAGACAGTAAAGGTATATCTGCCTTAGTGGTTGAGCGTGGCACACCAGGCTTTAGCGCCGGCAAAAAAGAAAACAAGCTGGGAATGCGGGCATCAGAAACTACCGAGATGATCTTTGACAACTGCAGGGTACCTAAAGAGAACTTATTAGGTGCAGAAGGGGAGGGCTTTAAACAAGCCATGAAGGTGTTGGATGGCGGCCGTATATCCATTGCTGCACTCTCATTGGGTATTGCTAAGGGCGCTTTTGAGGCCGCGGTTGCTTATTCAAAAGAAAGGCAGCAGTTTGGTCAGCCGATAAGTAATTTCCAGGGGATTGCTTTTAAGCTTGCCGACATGGCTACCGAGATAGAAGCAGCCGAGTTGCTGATCATGCAGGCCGCTGATTTGAAGAACCGCCATTTGCCGGTAACCAAGCAATCGGCCATGGCCAAGTACTTTGCATCTGAGGTGGCCGTTCGGGTTGCTAATGATGCAGTGCAGATCTTCGGTGGTTACGGGTACACCAAAGACTTCCCGGTAGAGAAATTTTACCGCGATGCCAAACTTTGCACCATTGGCGAGGGAACATCAGAGATACAAAAGATCGTAATCAGCCGGGAGCTGCTCAAATAACGGTCCGTTTTTAAATGGGCAGTTTAAATTAAAGACGTTTAGCTCCTGTATTTTGAACAAGATGTTCTGCGTTTAAAAAAAGTGTGGTTTTTGAAGGTTTTGGATCATAAAAAAAGCAGGCGTGGCCTTGCGCTATACCTGCTTTCAGAATTTTAACTAACTATTAACTGATCGATTGATAAATCGATTAATTGTACAGTAAACTTCAAATATTTTGTTTTAGTATAATTATTATACTAAAAAGTAATTATTCTTTTACTTTCACGGCTATCGGTGGGGTGTAGTAAAATGCCCAGTTATCTACTTTCTTTAATTCTACTTCCATCGGGCCATCAGCTTTACTTATACGTACATTAATGCTGCCATCGGCATTTACGGGCACTGTGGCGTACTTTTTGGTTTCGGCCATTGCAGGCGTTATGCTGCTTTTAAACAGGTTAACAGTAAGTGCGATTGCGATAATGGTTAGGATTACTTTGGTGTACAGGTCGGTTTTCATTGTGTTTTTGTTTTGATTGAAGATAAGCTATATTGTACTTCTGATCAAGTTTTTAGTGGCTATTCTGCTCCTTTTACAACATAAATTGTTGTCCGCAGTAAACCTTGCTAATTACCAGCCGTTTAACTGAAGAGCTTTATTGCAAAAACTTTTCTCAACAGCTTGAATATCAAAAATAATGTTTGTACTTTTGCAGTCCCGAAAACCGGGATAAAAAAAGTAAACATAAAAGGAAAGAATGCCTACTATTCAGCAATTAGTTAGAAAAGGTAGAGTAGCTATGGTTGACAAGAGTAAGTCACCAGCGTTGGACAGCTGTCCACAGCGAAGAGGCGTGTGCACCCGTGTGTACACCACTACCCCTAAAAAGCCAAACTCAGCAATGCGTAAAGTTGCACGTGTGCGCCTTACAAATGGTAAAGAAGTTAACGCCTACATCCCTGGTGAAGGCCACAACTTACAGGAACACTCAATTGTACTTATCCGTGGCGGTCGTGTTAAAGACTTACCGGGTGTACGTTACCACATCATCCGTGGTGCATTAGATACATCAGGTGTTGCAGGCCGTAACCAGCGCCGTTCTAAATACGGTACCAAACGCCCTAAACCAGGACAAGTGGCTGCTGCTCCAACAAAAGGTAAAAAGAAATAATTAAGGAGGATAGAAAGCAATGAGAAAGTCAAAACCAAAAAAGAGAATTATCCTTCCTGACCCAAGGTTTAACGATACCATGGTTACAAGGTTTGTTAATAACATGATGTATGATGGTAAGAAATCTACCGCATACTCTATATTTTACAACGCAGTTGATATTGTTGAGAAAAAAACCAGCGAAAGCGGTTTAGATACCTGGAAAAAGGCTCTTAACAATGTAATGCCATCTGTAGAAGTAAAGAGCCGCCGTGTAGGTGGTGCTAACTTCCAGGTACCTACCGAGGTTCGCGCCGAGCGCAAGATCGCTTTAGGTATGAAATGGTTAATCAGCTATGCACGCCGTCGTGGTGAAAAAACCATGATGGAGAAACTTGCAGGCGAGATCATCTCTGCTGCTAAAGGCGAAGGTGCTGCTGTTAAGAAGAAAGAAGATACGCACAAAATGGCTGAAGCCAACAAAGCGTTCTCACACTTCCGTTTCTAATAAAAGGATTACACCGATTTAATATAGGATCACATTTGTCATGTTATTATTGCATGCCAGGTGTGGTCCTTTAAATCAAGAAATCAAATCAAACAAAAATGTCAAGAGATCTAAGATATACAAGAAACATAGGTATTGCTGCTCACATTGATGCCGGTAAAACCACTACAACAGAGCGTATATTGTACTATGCGGGTGTTAGCCACAAAATTGGCGAGGTACACGAAGGTGCAGCTACGATGGACTGGATGGCTCAGGAGCAGGAGCGTGGTATTACAATTACCTCAGCTGCTACTACTGTAAACTGGAAATACCGTGGCCAGAACTACCACATGAACATTATTGATACTCCGGGACACGTGGACTTTACCGTAGAGGTAAACCGCTCTTTACGTGTATTGGACGGCCTGGTGTTCCTGTTTAGCGCTGTTGATGGTGTTGAGCCACAATCAGAAACCAACTGGAGGCTTGCAAATAACTATAACGTTGCCCGTATCGGTTTCGTTAATAAAATGGACCGTAGCGGTGCCGACTTTTTAAATGTTGTAAAACAGGTAAAAAGCATGTTAGGCAGTAACGCTGTTCCGCTTCAGTTGCCAATTGGCGCCGAAGAACACTTCAAAGGTGTTGTTGACCTGATCAACTGGAGAGGTATCGTTTGGAATGAGCACGATAAAGGTATGACCTTTACTGAAGTGCCTATCCCTGAGGACATGATCGAGGAAGCAACCGAGTGGAGAGAAAAACTTCTTGAATCAGTAGCTGAGTACGACGAAAGCCTGATGGAAAAGTTCTTTGACGCACCTGATACTATTACTGAGCGCGAAGTACTTGATGCTTTGCGTAAAGCGGTATTAGATGCTAAGATAGTTCCTATGGTTTGCGGTTCATCTTTCAAAAACAAAGGTGTACAAACCATGCTGGACTATGTGATGGAGTTACTTCCTTCACCTATGGATGTTGAAGGTATCATTGGTACAAACCCGGAAACCGGCGAAGAGATATTGCGTAAACCAGATGTTAAAGAGCCATTTGCTGCTTTGGCATTTAAAATTGCAACAGACCCTTTTGTGGGCCGCTTGTGCTTTATCCGCGTTTACTCTGGTAACCTTGAAGCTGGTTCGTATGTACACAACATGCGTTCAGACAACAAAGAGCGTATCAGCCGTATATTCCAGATGCACGCTAACAAGCAAAACCCTATACCTAACGTAGGTGCAGGTGATATTGCTGCGGTAGTGGGCTTTAAAGATATCAAAACTGGTGATACCCTTTGCGACGAGAAACACCCGATCATCCTTGAGTCGATGAACTTCCCAGAGCCGGTTATCGGTTTAGCAATTGAGCCTAAAACTCAGGCTGACGTTGATAAATTAGGTATGGCGTTAGGTAAATTAGCCGAAGAGGATCCAACTTTCCGTGTAAACTCTGATGAAGAGACCGGCCAAACCGTAATTAGCGGGATGGGCGAGCTTCACTTAGATATCATCATGGATCGTCTTAAACGTGAGTTTAAAGTTGAGGTTAACCAGGGTGCGCCACAGGTTGCTTACAAAGAGTCTATCACAGGCACTGTACAGCACCGCGAAACATACAAGAAACAAACCGGTGGTCGTGGTAAATTTGCCGATATACAGGTTATATTGTCACCAAATGACGAAGGTAAAGAAGGCTTACAGTTTGTGAACGAAATTAGCGGTGGTGCTATCCCTCGCGAGTTTATCCCATCTGTTGAAAAAGGCTTCCAGGCTTCAATGGTGAATGGTGTATTGGCCGGTTTCCCGTTAACCAGCTTAAAAGTTCGTTTGATTGATGGTTCATTCCACGCGGTCGATTCGGATGCACTTTCTTTCGAGTTAGCTGCTAAGATGGCTTACCGTGAAGCATTGCCAAAATGTAAACCGGTATTGCTTGAGCCGATCATGAAGATCGAAATATTAACCCCTGAAGAAAACATGGGTGATGTTATCGGTGACATGAACCGTCGTCGTGGCCAGTTACTAGGTATGGACAGCCGTGCAGGTGCGCAGGTAATTAAAGCTACCGTGCCACTTTCAGAAATGTTTGGTTATGTAACTCAGTTACGTACCATTACTTCTGGCCGTGCAACATCTACCATGGAGTTTGACCACTATGCTGAAGCACCACGTAACGTACAGGACGAGGTTATTGCTAAAGTAAGAGGTAAAAAAGCTAACGCTTAATAATAAAATGAGTTGATTGGCAACTAGTTGCCAATCAACTCTACAATAAACACACCGGTTGCCCTAATAAATAGCTCTTAGGAACAGCCACAAAACAAACAAAATGAGCCAAAGAATCAGGATCAAATTAAAGTCTTACGACTACAACTTGGTTGACAAGTCAGCCGAGAAGATCGTAAAAACAGTAAAGCCGACAGGCGCTGTAGTTAGCGGACCACTGCCGCTACCAACCGAAAAGAAAATCTTCACCGTTTTGCGTTCACCACACGTGAACAAGAAAGCTCGTGAGCAATTCCAGCTATGCTCTTACAAAAGGCTTCTGGATATCTACAGCTCAAACTCAAAAACTGTAGACGCGCTGATGAAGCTTGAATTGCCTAGCGGCGTTGAAGTTGAGATCAAAGTGTGATAGTACCGGAAGAACCGAGAAATATAAAAGCCATCCTGCAAAGGGTGGCTTTTTTGGTTTATTGCCTAGAGTGCCTTTCACCTAAAAAGTCCTGCCATACACCTTCTAACTCCTCTACAAGTTCTGACCTGATTGAAATTCCGGATGCTTGTGGTGTCCAGGTTTGCGCGGCCAGATTGCCCGTCTTAAGAATATCTAAAGTAAGGATGCGTTCCTTATCAGGATTAAGCAGGGTATCAAACGAGACGTTTATGCGGTGATATATCCTCCCTTTGCGCGATGCAAGAAAGGGTTCTGAACTGACGATTCCGGATGCAAATATGCCTTTTGGTTCCACGCCTACTCTTACCACATAGGCCCGGTCGCCCGGCTTTATTGTTTTATGGCTTACAACGCTCCAGTTGTCGGTTAGTTCACCTGTGTTTTGCAGCTTCTCAATATCTTTATCCAGGTCAGCCCAGGCAAACTTTATCGGGTTCCAACCAAAAAGGTATGATCTCACAGCGATTTAATTTATTCTCTTCCCGTGAGTTCGTCCAGCCTGTTACGTTCGGTTTGTAGTTCCCGTGCTAGCTTCTTTTCCTTTTCGTTGGCTTTTACTTTAAAGTTTTTGTACTCTTCTTCAAGCTCGTTATAGAGTTTTGTGCGGTATTTTGCTTCGCGGCTATGACTACCGGCCCTGGCTATTACTATAGCGGCGATTGCGCCAAAACCAATTACCAATCCCCACATTATCCAGTTATAAGTAGCTTTTGTAAGCGGTATACCTAAAAGCTTAACCTCGTCTACTTTGGCGTTTGATTGTGATAGGGTTTGCTCGTTGCTATTTAATTGAGTTTGTAGCGTATCGGCTCTCTTGGTTTGTTCTGCCAGCTTGGTGTTAACTTCCTTAAGCTTACGTTTTGTCACGTTAAGGGTATCCGAAAAGTTCTTCCAGAGTGCCGATATAAGTGGTTGCTGATAGTGGTAAACCCGGGTAAGCAAGTATTGGTACTGGCCGTTAAGGCTTTTGTCATTTAACAAGGCGGGGTCTGTAGCCTGGTATTGTTGTGTCGACTTGGCTGCCGGCTGTGCAGCGCCATTAACCGCCGGTACCTGCGTTGCAGCCTTTGCAGCTAACGGCTTAGCAGTATAGGTATTTACTTTGACAGGGGGCCTTATACCAACCTTTACCGGAGCAGGTCTAGCTTTTCTGCTGGTGTCCTGAGCTTGGGTGTTATATGTGCCTGCAGTTACAAACAGTAGAGCAATTAGCAAGGGGGGGAAAAACTTAGTCATAAAGCGTCGCATGTCAAAACGTGTATCAATTATTTATATGGCTGGTTTTGGTTAAACGTCATTACACAAGCTAAAGTTTGATAAATTAAATATCAGTATCGCTACGTAAGGATTAAGTATTTAATCATTAATAGGCTTTAACTCTGGCTAAATGTATAAAAAAGATGTGTACCGCCGATAAGTGTATTGCTCCAAAACATATATTAGCCATTATTTTAAGCATGCAGATAGGTTTTATAGGGTTAGGAGACATGGGGCGTTTATACGCCAAAGCTTTTGCTACGGTAGGTTACCAGGTTTGTGGTTGCGACCTGCCCGTTAACCGTGCCAAGCTGGAGGAAGAATTACAGCCTTTTGGTATTACTGTAATGGATGAGGGGAAAGATGTTGCCCGTATAAGTGATCTTGTTATCTACTCTGTAGAGGCAGAAAAGCTGGAGCAAGTGGTGGCCGAGTGCGGGCCCTCAACCAAGTATGGCGCTATAGTTGCCGGACAGACTTCAGTTAAACATCCGGAAATTGCTGTTTTTGAGAAATACTTGCCGGCAGACGCACAGATTATCACTTTTCATGCCATGCATGGGCCGGGCTTTCAACCGAAGGGGCAAAAACTTATTTTGATACCTCATCGGCATGCTGGAGATGCTTACCTTCAAATGAAGCAGCTGTTTACAGTTGTAGAGACCGACATTGTTGAAGTACCCGATTATCATGAACACGACCGCATTGTTGCGGATACTCAGGCAGTAACACATGTCGGATTTGAAAGTATGGGCACGGCGTGGAAGGCTGCTGGTTTTTTTCCATGGGAAAATGCCTCCTACGTCGGTGGTATAGACAATGTTAAGATATTAACTACACTGAGAATATTCAGCTATAAAGCGCACGTATATGCAGGCCTTGCTATTTTAAACCCATACGCCCGGCAGCAGGTCAGGCAATACGCCACATCCGAGTCGGAACTGTTCAAATTGATGATTAAAGAGGAAGAGCAGGAGTTTAGGGCCAGGCTATACCGCGCACGCGATTTTGTATTCCACGAAAGCCGTAAGCTGATCATGTTTAATGACAATGTAATGCGGGAGTTCTCTTTGTCTTCTGAAGCCGGCCATCAAAAACCCAACTCGCATTTAAGTATATTAAGTATGGTTGATGCCTGGTACCACCTTGGCGTAAACCCTTATGATAACTTAATTGCTCAAACCCCACCTTTTCGTTTGCGCCTGGGGATAGCGGAATACTTGTTTAAAAATGACGAGTTGCTGGAAGAATCTATCAAAACGGCTTTATATGACAAAACCATAAGGGGAGACGATCTGGAGTTTCACTCTGCCGTACGCGAATGGGCTGCTATCATAGGCTACGGTGATATGGAAGGTTATAAGAAGCATTTTACCGATGTGCAGGAGTTTTTTAAAGACAGGCTGCAGGAAGGAAATAAACAAAGTGCCGAATTGATTAAAAGATTAATGGAATCTTAGTCTTTGTTATGACTACAAGTTACTGATTGCTTGCAATTCCAACAGCTATCTAGCAATCGTTTTCTTCATCAAAAATAACTTTATTATTTTCTGAATATATTTTGAAAAATAACTTGTTAACTATTTGACAATTAATACAAAATTTCTATCTTTGCCGTCCCTTAACGGGGGATAATATGCCTTGAACGAAGCCCTACTGCTTCGATGGGCACTAATAAAATATAGAAAATGTCAGGAATAATTGGAAAAAAAGTAGGAATGACCAGCATTTTCGATGAATCAGGCAAGAATATTCCTTGTACTGTAATCGAAGCTGGCCCTTGCGTAGTAACTCAGGTCAGGTCTGTAGACACTGACGGTTATGCAGCTGTACAGCTTGCATACGGTGAGAAGAAAGAAAAGAACACCTCTGCTCCCTTAAAAGGCCATTTCCAGAAAGCCGGCACTACTCCAAAACGTAAATTAGTTGAATTCAAAACCTTCGAGGATGAAAAAGCCCTTGGTGACACTGTTACCGTGGAAATTTTCTCTGCCGGAGATTTTGTGGATGTAGTTGGCACGTCTAAAGGTAAAGGTTTTCAGGGTGTAGTTAAGCGTCATGGTTTCGGCGGTGTGGGTATGCAAACTCACGGTCAGCACAACCGTTTACGCGCTCCGGGTTCATTGGGTGCTTCTTCATGGCCTTCACGTGTATTTAAAGGTATGCGCATGGCGGGTCAAACTGGTAATGTTCGTGTTAAAGTACAAAACCTTGAAGTGGTTAAGGTATTTGCAGAGCAGAACCTGTTGGTAGTTAAAGGTTCCATCCCGGGAGCTAAGGGTTCATTCGTAATAGTGGATAAATAAGATGGAAGTTAACGTATTAAACGTATCAGGTAAAGAAACAGGTGCCAAGGTGCAACTTCCTGAGTCCGTATTCGGTGTTGAGCCAAATGATCATGCTATTTACTTAGATGTAAAGCAGTTCTTAGCTAACCAGCGCCAGGGTACGCACAAAGCAAAACAACGTAATGAAATTGCAGGTTCAACCCGCAAATTACATAAACAAAAAGGTACTGGCGGCGCCCGTGCAGGTAGCATCAAATCACCATTGTTCAATGGTGGTGGCCGTGTTTTCGGTCCGCAACCGCGCGACTATAGCTTTAAGCTGAACAAAAAGCTTAAATCATTAGCTCGTAAATCAGCCTTGTCATACAAAGCGCAGGACAACAACATTCTGGTGTTAGAGGATTTCAACTTTGATTCTATCAAAACAAAATCTTACATCAAGATGGAAGCTGACCTGAACGTTACTAATGATAAAACATTATTGGTATTGGCAGGTGTTGAAAACAACAACGTGTATTTATCAAGCAGGAACCTGAAGAAAACCAAGGTGATCTCTGTTGAGCAGCTTAACACTTACGATGTGTTAAACGCCGGCAAGCTTATCTTAACTACAGGCGCTGTTAAAACTTTGGAGGAAGCATTAGCTAAGTAATTATGGAAATTTTAAAACAACCCCTACTTACTGAGAAAGTAACTCAATTAACCGAGAAGCTTAACCGTTATGCTTTCAAAGTTGATCACAGGGCTAACAAAATTCAGATAAAAGGCGCCATTGAGGCTATGTACGGCGTTACCATTACAGCGGTAAACACCATGAAGTATGTAGGTAAGCTCAAAACCCGCAACACAAAAGCAGGTGCTGTACAAGGCCGCTCTGCTACTTATAAGAAAGCCATCATCACTTTGAAAGATGGCGAAACAATTGATTTTTACAGCAATATATAAATACAGAGATGGCAGTAAAAAGATTTAGACCGGTAACCCCGGGCACCCGTTTCAGGATTGATGTATCTAACTCAGATATCACAACTAACGTTCCTGAAAAGTCGTTGGTGGTATCAGTTAACACAAGATCAGGCGGACGTAACCACAGCGGTAAAATGACTATGCGCTACTTAGGTGGTGGTCACAAACAAGCATACAGGTTAATTGACTTCAAACGCGATAAATTTGATATCCCGGCAAAAGTTGCAACTATCGAGTACGATCCTAACCGTTCGGCACGTATAGCACTGCTGCACTTTGTTGACGGTGAAAAACGATACATGATAGCGCCGGAAGGCTTAACAGTTGGCCAGGTTGTAGTGTCTGGTGCAAATGTAGCTCCGGAGGTTGGTAATACACTTCCTTTGAAGAGCATTCCACTGGGTTCTATCATTCACAACATTGAGCTTAATCCTGGCCAGGGTGGTACCATCGCTCGCAGCGCGGGTACTTATGCACAACTATCTGCACGTGATGGTAAATATGCCATCATCAAATTGCCTTCTGGCGAAACCCGTATGATATTGTCAACTTGCTTGGCAACTATTGGTACCGTTTCAAACGGCGAGAAAGCAAACGCAGTGTTAGGTAAGGCTGGCCGTAAACGTTGGTTAGGTCGTCGCCCTCGCGTTCGTGGTGTAGCCATGAACCCGGTAGATCACCCTATGGGTGGTGGTGAAGGCCGTGCATCTGGTGGTCACCCACGCTCACGTAAAGGTTTGTTAGCTAAAGGCTACAAAACCCGTGATAAGAAAAAAGGATCTGATCGTTATATCATTGAAAGAAGGAAAAAATAATGGCACGTTCAATTAAAAAAGGACCATACATTGATCATAACCTGGAAAGAAAAGTTCTGACCCTGAATGATTCAAATAAAAAATCGGTTGTAAAAACATGGTCACGTCGTTCCATGATCTCTCCTGATTTCGTCGGTCATACATTCGCAGTACACAACGGTAACAAGTTTATCCCTGTGTATGTAACAGAAAACATGGTTGGTCATAAGCTGGGAGAGTTTGCGCCAACCCGTACATTCCGCGGTCACGCAGAAAAGAAAAAATAACAGGCAATGGAAGCAACAACAAAAATTAAAAAGTCTGTACTAATCAGGCAACAAAAAGAAGCTGCAAAAGCTCAAACAGGTGGCGCTTCTGTTGCTAAGCTACAGGACTGCCCAACCTCTCCGCGCAAAATGCGCCTTGTGGTTGACCTGATCCGTGGTGTTGAGGTTAATAAAGCTTTAGGCATCCTAAAATTTACTAATAAAGAAGCCGCTATCCGCGTAGAAAAGCTTTTGTTATCAGCTATCAAAAACTGGGAAGCTAAAAACGAAGGTGCACGTCTAGAAGACAGCGCTCTTTATGTAAAAGAAGTATCTGTAGGTGGCGGTCGTCAGCTGAAAAGGTTACGTCCTGCTCCGCAAGGAAGGGGTTACCGCATACGCAAGCGCTCTAACCACGTAACACTTATAGTGGATAGTTTAAACGTAAACAACTAATTTGAAATGGGACAAAAAGCACATCCAATAGGCAACAGGTTAGGGATAATCCGCGGTTGGGATTCTAATTGGTTCGGTGGAAATAACTACTCCGACAAATTAGTTGAAGACGAAAAGATCCGCAAATACTTATCAGCCCGTATTAACAAAGGCGGGGTATCTAAAGTAGTTATCGAACGTACTTTAAAACGCATCACTGTAACCATTCACACTGCCCGTCCGGGTATTGTTATCGGTAAAGGTGGCCAGGAGGTTGATAAGATCAAAGAAGAGTTAAAGAAATTGACTAAGAAAGATGTTCAGATCAACATCTTCGAGATAAAACGCCCTGAGCTTGATGCTCAGTTAGTTGCCGAAGGTATTGCAAAACAGCTTGAAGCACGTATATCATTCCGCCGTGCCATGAAAACCACAATTGCTTCTACCATGAGAATGGGTGCTGAAGGAATTAAGGTGATGACCAGCGGTAGGTTAGGTGGTGCCGAAATGGCACGTACCGAGCAATATAAAGAGGGAAGGATTCCGTTACATACCTTCCGCGCTGATATTGATTACGCTTTAGGCGAAGCCCTTACTACTTATGGTAAAATAGGTGTAAAGGTGTGGATTTGCAAAGGCGAAGTTTACGGCAAACGCGATTTGTCACCAAACATTGGTGGTACAAGCAGCGCAAGCGGTAAAGGCGGACGCCCAGAAGGTTCACCATCATTTGGTGGCCGTGATAATGCCAGGGGTGGCGAGCGTGGCGGTGAACGCCGCGGCGACCGTAAACCAGGCGCAGGCGGCGACCGCAGAGGCGGTAGCCAGGGTAACAACCGTGGCGGTGGCCAGGGCGGTAACCGTGGTGGTGCGCCAAGGAGATAATAAATTAAAGAATTAAGAAATATCTGTGAAGATATAAAAGCTTAAAAAAATGCTACAGCCAAAAAGAACTAAGTTCAGAAAGATGCAAAAGGGCAGGATGAAGGGGTTAGCCACTCGTGGCGCCGAGCTTTCATTCGGATCTTTTGGTATAAAATCACTCGAAGCAGCCTGGATAACCAGCCGCCAGATCGAGGCTGCACGTATTGCTGTAACACGTTTCATGAAACGTGAAGGACAGGTTTGGATCAGGATTTTCCCTGACAAGCCGGTTACCAAAAAACCAGCAGAGGTACGTATGGGTAAAGGTAAAGGTGCTCCCGAGTATTGGGTTGCAGTTGTACGCCCGGGCCGTATGATATTCGAGGCAGAAGGTGTACCACTAGAGGTTGCCAAAGAGGCTTTGCGCCTTGCTGCACAAAAGTTACCTGTGCAAACCAGGTTTGTAACGCGTAGGGATTACGCAGAGGCATAAATAAGTTTGAGGTTTTGAGTAGTGAGTTATGAGAACTCAGCACTCAGAACTCAGAACTCAAAACTATTAAAGAAATGAAGAACTCAGAAATTATAGGGCTTACGACTGAAGAATTAACAGCAAAGCTCAGCGAGGAGAAAACAACGCTCACTAAACTGAAATTTGCTCATGCAGTTTCGGCTATTGAAAATCCGAGCCGTATTACAAAAGTGCGCAAGGAGATTGCTCGTTTAAATACTGAAATAACAAAGCGCAAAGCGGCGTCAGCTTCTAATTAATTTTAAGCGTCGGAGGAAACAATGGAAAGAAATTTAAGAAAAACGCGTACCGGCCTGGTAGTAAGCAATAAGATGGAGAAATCTATTGTGGTTGCCGTTGAGCGTAAGGTGAAACACCCTATTTACGGTAAGTTCGTAAAGAAAACTACCAAATTTATGGCTCATGACGAAACCAATACCTGTGGCATTGGCGATACCGTATTGATTATGGAAACCCGCCCGCTGAGCAAGAGCAAAAACTGGAGATTAGTTCAAATTTTAGAAAGGGCTAAATAACATGGTACAGCAAGAGTCAAGATTAAATGTAGCCGATAACAGCGGAGCTAAAGAAGTTTTAGTTATTCGTGTATTAGGCGGTACCGGTAAGCGTTACGCTTCTATCGGTGATAAAATAGTTGTTACCGTAAAAAGCGCCTTACCATCAGGTAACGTTAAAAAGGGTACTGTATCAAAAGCAGTAGTAGTACGCACCAAGAAAGAGATTCGCAGGAAAGATGGTTCGTATATCCGTTTTGACGATAATGCAGCCGTGTTGTTAAACAACCAGGATGAGCCAAGGGGCACACGTATTTTCGGCCCAGTTGCAAGGGAATTACGTGAAAAGCAATTTATGAAAATTGTATCATTAGCACCGGAGGTATTATAATATGGAAAAGAAAGTAACAAAACCAGCCAAATTAAAGCTTCGCAAAGGCGATTTGGTACAGGTGATAGCCGGTGACGCCAAAGGCTCACAAGGCAAGATCGCTGAGGTGATCATTGATAAAAACCGCGCTATTGTAGAAGGCGTTAACATGGTATCTAAACACACCAAACCTAACGCTGCTAATCCTAACGGTGGTATTGTAAAGCAGGAAGCTGCCATACACATTTCTAACCTTGCGCTGGTTGAACCTAAAACAGGCAAAACTACCCGTGTTGGCCGTAAATTAAACGACGCCGGCAAACTAGTAAGGGTATCTAAAAAATCAGGGGAGGAAATTAAGTAATGGCCTACGTACCACGTTTAAAATCAAAATACAAAGAGGAGATCCGCACCGCTTTAAAGGACAAGTTCCAATACAAAAGCGTAATGCAGGTTCCTAAATTAGAGAAGATCGCTATCAACCAGGGTGTTGGCGGTGCTACTACCGATAAAAAACTTATCGAGAACACCATCACTGAGCTAACTACCATTACCGGTCAGCAAGCGGTTGCTTCAAAATCTAAAAAGGATATTTCTAACTTCAAATTACGTAAGAACATGCCAATCGGCGTTCGTGTAACCTTACGTGATAACACTATGTATGAATTCCTTGACCGTTTAATTGCTGTTGCCCTTCCACGTATCCGTGACTTCAAAGGTATCAACGATAAAGGTTTCGATGGCCGCGGTAATTATACTTTAGGTATATCTGAGCAGATCATCTTCCCTGAGATCAACATCGATAAGATCAACAAGATCCAGGGTATGGATATCACCTTTGTAACCTCTGCTACCAACGATGTTGAAGCATTAGAGTTACTTAAGCAATTTGGTTTACCATTTAAAAATCAAACTCCAACTAACAATGGCTAAAGAAGGCGTAAAGGCTCGTGAAGTAAAACGTGCCAAATTAGTAGCAAAATATGCTGAAAAAAGGGCAGCCCTTAAAGCCGCCGGCGATTACGTAGC
Source organism: Mucilaginibacter terrenus (assembly GCF_003432065.1). NCBI lineage: Bacteria > Pseudomonadati > Bacteroidota > Sphingobacteriia > Sphingobacteriales > Sphingobacteriaceae > Mucilaginibacter > Mucilaginibacter terrenus. The sequence continues at coordinate 947,379 of NZ_QWDE01000002.1, forward strand.
GTTAGACGCATTACCAAAAGCATCATCACCGGTAAAATTGCACAACCGTTGCAAGCTAACCGGCCGCCCACGTGGTTACATGCGCCAGTTTGGTATCTCTCGTGTTACTTTCCGTGAGATGGCACTTGCCGGTAAGATCCCGGGAGTGAAAAAAGCAAGCTGGTAAGCAGTAAATAAAGATCTGAGTTTAAATTCAAAACATACTTCGGTAAGTTTTGAATTTTTTCGTAATTTCGCGGCTCGATTTTTACACAACGAATTAACAGATGGAAGGTCGCCCGGAGGTCCGGGAAGGAAACCACCGTCACTAACAACAAATAATGAATACAGATCCAATCGCAGATTATCTTACTCGAGTAAGGAATGCTATTAAAGCCAACCATAGGGTTGTTGAAATTCCTGCATCAAATCTGAAAAAGGAAATCACTAAAGTGCTTTTCGAAAAAGGTTACATTGCTAATTACAAGTTTGAGGACAACGGCCCTCAAGGCATCATTAAAGTTGCTTTGAAGTACCACCCAATCACTAAAGTTCCTGCTATCCGCAGCGTATCACGTATTAGTAAACCAGGTTTGAGGAAATACGCTGGCATGGATACCCTGCCGCGTGTATTAAATGGTTTAGGTATCGCTATCCTGTCCACTTCTAAAGGTGTTATGACCGATAAAGAGGCCCGCGCACAGAATGTAGGTGGCGAAGTTTTATGCTACGTTTATTAATAGGAGGAAAAAGCAATGTCAAGAATAGGAAAAGCACCTATAGCACTAACCGGCGGAGCCACCGTTACCGTGTCTGCAGATAATGTAGTTACTGTAAAAGGCCCAAAAGGCGAGTTGCACCAGGCTGTTGATAAAGATATCACCATAGAACAGGCTGATGGCCAGTTACTGGTTAAACGCCCAACCGATCAGAAACGCCACAAAGCGCTTCACGGTTTGTACCGCGCATTACTAAACAACATGGTAATTGGCGTAACCGAAGGCTACAAAGTTCAGCAAGAACTTGTAGGTGTGGGTTACCGCGCAACTAACAACGGTAATACATTAGACCTGGTGTTGGGTTATTCTCACCACTATGTGTTTGAATTACCACAGGAAATTAAAGTTACAACTACTGCTGATAAGGGTAAGAACCCAACCATCATCCTGGAGTCTAACGATAAACAATTGATTGGCCAGGTAGCGGCAAAGATCCGTTCACTGCGTACACCAGAGCCTTACAAAGGTAAAGGTATCAAGTTTGTTGGCGAAGTATTGAGAAGAAAAGCAGGTAAATCAGCATCTAAAAAGTAATCGTCATGAAATTATCAAGAAGAGACAGGATTAAAAAAGGCATTCGTAAACGCCTTTCAGGATCAGCAGCCCGCCCACGCTTATCTGTTTACAGGAGCAATAAAGGCATCTACGCGCAAATTATTGACGATGTATCAGGTAAAACTTTAGTATCAGCTTCATCTCTGTCAAAAGAGTTTACCGCTGATGGTAACAAAAGCGATCAATCTACAGCAGTAGGCAAGCTGGTAGCCGAAAAAGCTATCGCAGCAGGCATTAAAGATGTAGTGTTCGACAGGAATGGTTACCTGTACCACGGCCGTGTTAAATCATTGGCAGAAGGTGCACGTGAGGCTGGTTTAAACTTTTAATCGAAAACAGAAATGTCAACAATCAACATAAAGAGAGTAAAATCCAGCGAGATCGAATTAAAAGATCGCCTGGTAAGCATACAGCGTGTAGCCAAAGTAACCAAAGGTGGCCGTACATTCAGCTTTTCTGCTATTGTAGTAGTAGGTGATGAGAACGGTGTTGTAGGTTACGGTTTGGGTAAAGCGAAAGAGGTAACCGAAGCAATTGCTAAAGGTATTGATGATGCTAAAAAGAACCTTGTTAAGGTTCCAATCATTAACAGCACTATCCCTCACGATCAGATTGGTAAGTTCAGCGGTGGTTTTGTCTATATTAAACCAGCAGCTAACGGTACCGGTGTAATTGCAGGTGGTGCGATGCGTGCCGTATTAGAGAGTGCCGGCGTACATAACGTATTGGCAAAATCAAAAGGCTCATCAAACCCGCACAACGTGGTTAAGGCAACCGTATCTGCATTATCGCAGCTGCGCGATGCTCATACAGTTGCTCAACAGCGCGGTATCAGTTTAGGTAAAGTATTTAACGGATAATCAGTCATGTCGAAAATTAAAATAACACAAATAAAAAGCGTTATCGACAGAAGCGAGCGCCAAAAGAAAACTGTTGAGGCATTAGGCCTTAAAAAAATTAACCACAGTGTGGAAGTTGAAGCCACTGCAGCTATTATAGGTATGGTGAAGAAAGTGAACCACCTGGTAGCAGTAGAAAATATCTAATATCATGAACTTAAGTAATCTTAAACCTGCAGAAGGTTCTACCAAGAATAAAAAACGTATTGGCCGTGGTACAGGTAGCGGCCGTGGCGGTACATCAACACGTGGCCACAAAGGTGCGGGTTCACGCTCTGGTACCAGCTCTAAAGTTGGTTTCGAAGGTGGCCAGATGCCATTGCAGCGCCGTGTACCTAAGGTGGGCTTTAAAAACCCTAACCGTGTAGAGTATGTTGGTGTTAACCTTGATGTATTGCAGGCATTAACCGAAAAGTACTCTTTAGAGGCGGTTGATTTTGCAACATTGAAAGAGCACGGCTTAGCATCTCGTAATGACCTGATCAAAATCTTGGGTCGTGGCGAACTGAAAGCTAAATTAAATGTAACTGCACACGCGTTTACTGCTACTGCACAAAAAGCTATTGAAGCAGCCGGCGGCACTATCGTTAAGCTATAATTTCCGATGAAGAAATTTTTCACCACATTATCCAATATCTGGAAAATTGAGGATCTAAGAGTGCGTATTACAAACACACTCTTATTTCTTTTGATATACCGTGTTGGTTCGTTTATCATTTTGCCGGGTGTAAATGCGGCCTCTGTTCAAAACGGCAAAGCTAAAGAAGGCATTGTAGGTTTATTGAACATGTTTGCTGGCGGTTCGTTTTCACGTTCGTCTATTTTTGCGTTGGGTGTAATGCCTTACATTTCTGCATCCATTGTGGTGCAGTTGTTGGGTATAGCAGTGCCTTATTTCACCAAAATGCAAAAAGAGGGTGAAAGCGGCCGTAACAAGTTAAACCAGTGGACACGCTACCTAACAATAGGTATCACTGCTTTACAGGCTATAGGTTACCTTAAATCTCAGGTTAGTCCTGATGCTATGCTTATTGGCAACCCATGGTTCCTGGTACTAAACACGTTTGTGTTAACAGCAGGTACATTGTTTGTAATGTGGCTTGGCGAGAAGATCACCGACAAAGGCATTGGTAACGGTATATCACTCATTATTATGGTGGGTATCATAGCACAGCTTCCAGCTGCGTTCGCTACTGAGTTTCAGTCGCGCACAGGCGGTCCCGGTGGTTTGATCACCTTCATTGTGGAAATTGTGGCCTTATTAGGTGTAGTAATGTTTACCATACTTATTGTACAGGGTACCCGCAAAATTGCGGTACAATATGCAAAACGTATAGTTGGCAATAAGCAATACGGTGGCGTACGCCAGTATATTCCTCTAAAGGTGAATGCTGCGGGTGTAATGCCTATCATCTTCGCCCAGGCGCTGATGTTTATACCTACTACTGTTGCTCAGTTCTTCCCAAATGCGGCTTCAAACGGTATTTTAATATCATTATCAAATTACAATTCATGGCAGCATAACCTGGTATTCGCTATTTTGATCATATTGTTCACTTACTTCTATACAGCTATTACTGTAAACCCGAAGCAAATGAGCGATGATATGAAAAAGAATGGGGGCTTTATACCAGGTGTTGCACCAGGCATCGCAACTACCAACTTTATTGACGAGGTTATCTCTAAGATCACCTTGCCAGGCTCTATCTTCCTAGCTATTGTAGCTATCATACCGGCAATTGCCAGCATGGTAGGTGTTAGCAGCCTGTTTGCAAGGTTCTTTGGTGGTACGTCCCTCATCATCCTTGTAGGTGTTGTGTTAGATACTTTACAGCAGATAGAAAGCCACTTGTTAATGCGCCATTATGACGGATTAATGAAGACCGGTCGTATCAAAGGCCGTTCAAGCGTGCCTACTGCTGCAGGTGCTACGCCGCCAGCCATCTAAAATAAAACATGTCAAAGATCATTTATAAGTCTGTCGAAGAGATAGAACTAATAAGAGAAAGTTCTTTACTTGTTTCCAAGACACACGGGGAAATAGCTAAGGTTATAGGCCCCGGTGTTACTACCCTTGAGCTTAATAAACTTGCCGAAACCTTTATCCGCGACAACGGCGGGGTGCCGGCATTTTTAAATTACAACGGCTTCCCTTATTCTCTTTGCATATCGCTTAACGATCAGGTAGTACATGGTTTTCCTAGTAAACACGAGTTGCGCGAGGGGGACTTGGTATCCGTTGATTGCGGCGTTATCCTTCACAAGTACTATGGCGATTCAGCTTTTACCTTTGCTATTGGTGAGGTAGACGAGCTAACCCAGAAACTTATGCGCGTAACCCGGGAATGTTTAGACCTGGGTGTGGAGAAAGCAGTAGTTGGTATGCGCATCGGCGACATCGGTCATGCCGTACAACAGCATGCCGAAAAGAACGGCTTTGGCGTAGTTAAAGAGCTTGTCGGCCATGGTGTAGGTACACGCCTTCACGAAAAGCCGGAAGTGCCAAACTATGGCAAGCGCGGTAGCGGTACTAAACTGGAAGAAGGTATGGTAATAGCTATTGAGCCTATGATAAACGCCGGCAGGGCAGGTGTTAAGTTTTGGGATGATGGCTGGACAGTATCTACTGTCGACAAAAAGCCATCGGCACATTACGAGCATACGGTGGCTGTAAAGAGGGGCAAGGCCGATGTTTTATCAACGTTTTCTTACATTGATAAAGTTTTAGAAGAAAAAAATAAAAATTAAAATTTTTTTGTTAATTTTGCATCCCGGTTTTGGGGCGGATAATTAAGTAATAATCAATAAAATATGGCTAAACAATCATCGATCGAGCAAGACGGCACAATTCGGGAAGCGTTATCTAACGCAATGTTCAGGGTTGAGTTGGAGAACGGTCATGAGATAATTGCACATATATCCGGTAAAATGCGGATGCACTACATCAAAATTCTTCCTGGTGACAGGGTGAAACTGGAGATGAGCCCGTATGACCTTACAAAAGGAAGAATAACCTACAGATATAAATAACAACGAGAGATGAAAGTTAGAGCATCCATTAAGAAACGCAGCGCTGATTGCAAGATCATTCGCCGTAACGGGAAACTTTACGTGATCAACAAAAAGAATCCTAAGTTCAAACAGCGTCAGGGATAATTACAAAGCACTTGTAACGATTCGTACAACGGTAGCCGCCGTTCGGTCGTTTACTTAAAAACAAACAAATATGGCAAGGATCTCCGGTATTGATTTACCAAAGAACAAAAGAGGTGTAATTGGTTTAACTTACATCTACGGCATTGGCCGCTCTACTGCAGAAGAAATTTTGAAACAAGCTGGCATTGATGAGAGTGTTAAGGTACAGGAATGGTCTGATGACCAGTTAACTGCTATCCGTACCATCATCAACGATCAGATAAAAGTTGAAGGTGCTTTACGTTCAGAAGTTCAGCTGAACATCAAACGTTTAATGGACATAGGTTGCTATCGTGGTACCCGTCACCGTAAAGGTTTACCTCTGCGTGGTCAGCGTACTAAGAACAACTCACGTACCCGTAAAGGTAAACGTAAGACAGTTGCTAACAAGAAAAAAGCTACTAAATAGTAATTGATTAATGGCAATGGGCAGCAATGCTCATTTGCTGTTAGGACTATATTAACATTAACAATTATGGGTCTTGGTTATGCAGTAACCTAATAATCCGTAAGCAACATTAAAAACAAAATGGCTAAAGCTAAAAAAGTTACCAAAAAGCGTATTGTTGTTGTAGAGTCAGTAGGCGAAGCACACATCAACGCTACCTTTAACAACATCATCATCACCCTTACCAACAAAAGCGGCCAAGCTATTTCATGGTCTTCAGCTGGTAAAATGGGTTTCAAAGGTTCTAAAAAGAACACTCCTTACGCTGCCGGTCAGGCTGCTGCCGATTGCGGTAAAGCTGCTTATGACCTAGGCTTACGTAAAGTTGAGGTATTTGTTAAAGGCCCGGGTTCAGGCCGCGAGTCTGCTATCCGCACCCTGCAAACAACAGGTATCGAGGTAACTACTATAAAGGACATCACCCCGCTTCCGCACAACGGTTGCCGTCCATCAAAACGCAGAAGAGTTTAATTCACACTATTTTTAAAGCTAAGATTCGGCAGCTGCGGGCTGCTTGATACTTTAAAACACACTACAATGGCAAGATATACAGGCCCAAAATCAAGAATTGCGCGCAGGTTCCGCGAACCAATCTTCGGTCCGGACAAAGCGCTGGAAAGAAAAAACTATGGCCCTGGTATGCATGGCGCTTCTAAAAGAAGAGGAAAGCAATCAGAGTACGCTGTACAGTTAATGGAAAAACAAAAGGTAAAATACACTTACGGTGTATTAGAACGTCAGTTCGAGAACCTTTTCCACACTGCATCAGCTAAAGAAGGTATCACAGGTGAAAACCTGCTTAAATTTTTGGAAGCACGTTTAGATAACGCTGTTTACCGTTTAGGCATCGCTCCAACACGTTCAGGCGCACGCCAGTTGGTTGGTCACAAACACATCACCGTTAACGGCGAAGTGGTAAACATTGCATCATACCAGCTTAGGGCAGGTGATGTAATAGCCGTACGCGAAAAATCAAAATCTCTTGAAGCTATTACCAATTCGGTAGCTGGCCGCAAGATTAATAAATACAGCTGGTTAGAATGGGATGCTGCTAACTTAACAGGCAAATTCCTTAACTACCCTAATCGCGATGAAATCCCTGAGAATATCAAGGAAAACCTTATCGTCGAGTTGTACTCAAAATAATAACGATATTTTTCTGCGGAATGATCGGCATTGTATGTCGATCATTTTCGCGGTTAAAGTCAATCCAATTAAGTAAACAATAAACAAAAGATATAAATGGCAATTTTAGCATTTCAAAAACCAGACAAGGTTATCATGCAGAAATCAAATGATTTTGATGGCACGTTTGAATTTCGTCCGTTAGAACCAGGATTCGGTATAACCATTGGTAATGCTCTGCGTCGTATCTTACTTTCTTCATTAGAAGGTTACGCCATCACATCTGTACGTATTTCAGGTGTGTTGCATGAGTTTTCTACCATCAAAGGTGTGGTTGAAGACATGACCGAGATCATCCTAAACTTAAAGCAGGTTCGCTTTAAAAGATCAGGTGAAACCAGCGATAATGAGAAGGTATTTGTAATCATTAGCGGTCAGGATGCTTTCAAAGCCGGTGATATCACCAAGTTTTCAAACAACTTTGACGTACTGAATCCTGAGCTGGTTATCTGCAATATGGATCCTTCAGTTACGCTTGAAGTTGAGCTTACTGTTGCTAAAGGCCGTGGCTATATTGCAAGCGAAGAGAACAAAAATCCTGATGCTAACGTAGGTGTAATAGCTATCGACTCTATCTTCACCCCGATAAAGAACGTTAAGTATACATTGGAAAACTACCGTGTAGAACAGAAAACGGATTATGAGAAACTGATCCTTGATATTTCTACAGATGGTTCTATCCACCCTGAAGACGCACTTAAGCAAGCTGCTAAGATCCTTATCCAGCACTTCATGCTGTTCTCTGATGAGAATATGATGCTTGAAGCACAGGCTAAGGAAGAAACTAAAGAGGTTGACGAAGAGATCCTGCACATGCGTAAGATCCTTAAAACCGAATTGGTTGATCTTGACTTGAGCGTACGTGCTCTTAACTGCTTAAAAGCTGCTGACATCCGCAGCCTGGCTGACTTAGTATCTTACGACGTTGCCGACATGCTTAAGTTCAGGAACTTCGGTAAAAAATCATTAACTGAGATCCAGGACCTGGTTAAATCAAAAGGCTTATCTTTTGGTATGAACCTGGCCAAGTTTAAACTGGACGAAGAATAAACAACAGAATTAAGAGATAAGAATCAAGAGTCAGGACTATCTTGGTTCTTGATTCTTATCTCTTTAATCCCTTTAACAACCGCGTAATTCCGAGGGCTTGACGATAAAACGCCGCCCAACGGTATGCACGTGCCACTAACAACAAAAAAACAATGAGACACGGTAAAAAAGTAAACCACTTAGGCCGCACTGACAGCCACCGCAAAGCGATGCTGGCTAACATGGCCTCTTCACTTATCCTGCACAAACGCATTACGACTACGCTTGCAAAAGCTAAAGCACTGCGTGTGTATGTTGAGCCACTTGTAACAAAATCAAAAAACGATACTACGCACTCTCGCCGTACCGTATTCAGCTACCTGCAGGATAAGGACACCGTGAACATCTTGTTCCGCGAAGTTGCTGAGAAAGTTGCTAACCGTCCGGGTGGTTACACGCGTATTGTTAAGTTAGAAAACCGTTTAGGTGACAACGCTGAAATGGCGATCATTGAGTTGGTTGACTACAACACCGTATACGGTAAAGATACTGCTGCTGCCACTGCTAAGAAATCACGTCGTCGTGGTGCTGGTAAAGCTAAAGCTGCTGCTACTGCTGAAGTTGAAACTGCACCTGTTGCTGAAGCAGCTCCTGCTGTTGAAGAAGCACCTGCTACTCCGGAAGCACCAGCTGCTAACGAAGAAAATGCAGAAAAAGGAGAGTAATTCCTCTTTCGATATGATTATTAAGGACGGCTTCCAATTTGGAGGCTGTTCTTGTTTTAACACCTTTTACTGCCGCTATAAAGCTAACCTACGCAAGCTAATTACTAATATTTAAAACCCCTGCCGCGCTGTGAGGTTTAGTAGTAAACCAAACAGAAAACAAAATGGCGAACGTAGCAGATCAACTGGTAGAAATGCTGGTAAAGGCGGGAGTGAAGAGGATATACGCGGTTACAGGTGACAGTTTAAACCAAGTTAATGATGCTGTACGTCGCGAAGGCAGCATACAATGGGTGCATGTTAGGCATGAGGAAGCTGGCGCTTATGCAGCCGGTGCCGAGGCGCAGCTTACGGGTAACATAGCATGTTGTGCCGGCAGCAGTGGGCCAGGGCACGTGCACCTGATAAATGGCTTGTACGATGCGCACCGGTCCGGCGCGCCGGTTATAGCAATAGCTTCCACCGTTTCCAGCTATGAATTTGGTACCGAATACTTCCAGGAAACCAATACAATAAAGCTATTTGACGATTGCAGCTTTTTTAACCACATAGCTACCACAGCTAAACAGATGCCACGCATGCTGCAAACCGCTATACAAACGGCTATACACCGTAAAGGTGTTGCGGTGCTGGGCTTGCCTGGCGATGTAACTGAGTTAGATGCAGAAGAATCGTTAACATCCGACGAAAACTACTACCCTGTGCCTGTAATAAGGCCATCTGATGCTGACCTGCAATCACTTGCAGCTATGCTGGAAGGACACAAGCGAATAACCATTTTTTGCGGGATAGGTGCAGCTGACGCGCATGACGAAGTGGTGCAGCTCTCACAATTGCTAAATGCGCCTGTAGCATACTCTTTCCGAGCAAAAATGGATATCCAGTATGATAATCCTAATGAAGTAGGCATGACCGGACTATTGGGTTTACCATCCGGTTATCATAGCATGCATGAGTCGGACTTGCTGCTTCTGCTGGGTACAGATTTTCCGTACACCCAGTTTATGCCTACCGATTGCAAGATTGTACAGGTGGATACCAAGCCCGAACGTATTGGCCGCCGCGCCAAGGTAGATGTAGGTTTATGCGGGTCTATAAAAGATACTTTGCAGGCATTGCTGCCTATTGTGAAGCAAAACGCTGATGATAGCTTCTTAAAGGCTCAGCTGGATTTTTATGCTGAGGTAAAGAAGAATATGCGGATCTACGTAGATGACGCAGGGAAGAAGGAAAATATGCACCCTGAGTTTATATCTACCCTGATAGACGAGCTGGCTGCCGAAGACGCCATTTTTACGGTTGATACCGGTATGTCGTGCGTGTGGGGAGCCAGGTACATTAATGCGACAGGTAAACGCAAGATGATAGGCTCTTTTAATCATGGCTCTATGGCCAATGCAATGCCGCAGGCTATCGGTGCAGCTTTGGCCTTTCCAGGAAGGCAGGTTATTGCGCTTTGCGGCGATGGGGGCCTTAGCATGCTGCTGGGCGATTTGGCCACCATTACGCAGTATAATTTACCTGTAAAGATTATCGTGTTTAATAATCGTTCGCTCGGGATGGTAAAACTGGAAATGGAAGTGGCCGGCTTACCAGACTGGCAGACCGATATGCATAATCCGGACTTTGCCATGGTTGCGAAGGCGATGGGGATAAAAGGGATTACAGTGAAGGACCCCGAAGAGGCTAAGCAGGCACTGCGCGAAGCATTAATGTATAACGGGCCGGCACTGGTAAATATCTTTACCGACCCTAACGCTCTTGCCATGCCGCCTAAAGTAGAACTGGGGCAGGTAAAAGGTATGGCACTATCGATGTCAAAATTAATACTTAGCGGTAAGATGGATGAAGTGCTGGATACAGTTAAGTCCAACTACAAACATCTTAAAGATTTAATATAACAAATTGAAATGCCGGATGAGGGACGCAGCACCTGCTGCGTCCCTCATCCGTTTAAATTGAGTTTACAAAAGATTAACTTAGCTAATGAACACGCGCAGACAGCAAATACTGACCTACGTTCTCATCCTTATCAGCATCGGCTTTATTGCACTTACAGTATTAGTAAAGCTGTTCCCTATGTCTGTGCTGGATGTCGACTTTTCCAAAGCTGTTCAGCGCCACCAGAACGCGTTCCTGGACGAAGCCATGTACATGGTAAGCTATCCCGGGTATATGCCGCAGTCGCCAATCCTTATTGCAGTCACCAGCATTATTTTACTAATATTAAAGTATAAGAAAGCCGCTTTGTATGTTGCGTTAACTGCTCTTGCCGGGTTGATCAGTACCATTATAAAAGCGCTGGTAAACCGCGAGCGCCCAACCGGTGATGTGGTGCGGGTGGTACTTAAAACAACACAGCAAAGTTTTCCCAGCGGGCATGTGCTGTTCTACGTTATCTTCTTTGGTTTCCTGGTTGTGCTTATGAATCAATTGGAGGGTGTCCCAAAGGTAGTGCGCGCTATAGTGACTATCACAAGCCTGCTCATGATCTTTCTTATACCGCTATCCCGCATATACATGGGTGCACATTGGTTTACAGACGTTACAGGCGGTTTCTTGCTTGGCCTGTTATGCTTGTACCTGTTATCGTGGCTGTACTTGCGAAAGCCTGCAAAAAGAGACGAAGCCCCGGTGGCGGAGACAAAATAGATGGTCTTGTTTTTACGAGTCAGAATTTTTGGTGCATCATGCTCCCTCTTGATAATGCCAACATATTTTCCGTATCTTCATCTGCATAAACCTTCATTACGATGAAACCCGCAACAGATGCAGTAAAGCAACGGATACAATCAATCGATATCCTGCGTGGTGCTATCATGCTAATTATGGCTATTGACCATACCCGCGATTTTCTTCATAAAGGCGGGCAGTTGTATGATGCTACCAATATGGGCACAACTTATCCGGCATTGTTCTTTACACGTTGGATAACCCATTTCTGCGCTCCTACCTTTGTGTTTTTAAGCGGTGTGTCGGTTTATCTTGCAGGTACACGGCGTACTAAATCAGAGTTGAGCAGCTTTCTTTTAAAGCGCGGGTTATGGCTGATTGTTGTCGAGGTGTTACTGATTACTTTTGCTTTCTCCCTAAATCCGCTGTACAACGCTTTTGCTTTACAGGTGATATGGGCTATAGGGGTAAGCATGATCATATTAGGGCTCCTCATTTGGTTGCCGGTGCGGGTGATTGGCCTTATTGGATTGATCATAATTGTTGGGCACGATTATATAACCACACTAAAACTTACACCTAATACCACAGAAGACACTCTAGTAAAGATCCTTTTTACAGCCAGGGGCTTTTTGATACCGCTGAATGCTAATCATTTCATATTCGATCTTTACGCTATAATTCCCTGGACGGGCGTGATGCTGTTGGGATATACGTTTGGTACACTGTACAAAAGGGAGTATAACCCCGCCAGCCGAAAGCGGTTCCTGATATATTGTGGCCTGGCGGTATTTGCGTTGTTTTTAGTATTACGCTTTATGAACGGTTACGGAGATCCCGCACCATGGGCGGTACAGAAGAACGGGATATTTACCTTTATGTCTTTCCTGAACGTAAGCAAGTATCCGCCATCATTAATGTACTGCTGTTTAACATTGTCTGTAGGGATGATCGTGTTGGCACTTACCGAAAACGCCACCGGTAAGCTGGCTGCCTTTTTTAAAGTTTACGGCAGTGTGCCGTTCTTTTACTATGTATTACATTTCTACCTCATAAGGACGATTACGATAGCCGTGTTCTTTGCTCAGGGTTTCAAAACTTCGCAGATCATAACGCCTAACATGCCATTTCTTTTTGACCCGCCGGGGATGGGCTTTAGTCTTGGAGTAACCTACTTGTGGTGGCTAGGTATCATACTAACCCTTTACTTCCCATGCAGGTGGTTCAGCAACTATAAGAAGACCCATAAGCAATGGTGGTTAAGCTACTTGTAACAGCAGCAACTTTACTGAATACTCTTCTGTAGCTGGCTTTCAGCTTAGATGTATTGGTTTAGCACTTGCTGCAATTGACTGGCTTGCATAACGCCGCTTTGGCGCCATTTACTTTGCCCGTTTTGAAACACCATTAAAGTGGGTACGCTTTGCACGTTATAAGCGCTTGCTGCCGAAGGATTCTTGTCGATGTCTATCTTGATAATGGTGACCTTATCGCCCAGTGCGTCTTTCACCTGTTTTAATATAGGTGGCATCATTTTACACGGGCCGCACCACTCTGCAGAAAAGTCTACCAACACCGGTTTTTCCGACGCGATTATATCTTTAAAGTTTGCCATGACGTTCTCCCTGGTTAATGTTGTGTATTACTGGCTATTCTAATAGTATAACAAGTGTATCATAATAAGGTGTTACACCTGATACACCTTTTTTCTGCTCTTTTTTGCTAAGTATTTGTTTTATAATAAGATGCATAAATTACATGTTTAAACATGTTACACTTTTGCGATTCATGTTACAGTTTTTTGGCAATTTCAAGCTCATGATACAGTGCTGCCCGCCTGATCAAACTGCTTAGTGCAATACCTTTTTACGCTCGGGTTTCAGGATGTGCGTGTCTTCAAGCCAGTCGGCAAGTCGTTCGGGCCAGTGGTTTATAGATACCAGCTTTCTGTTGGTACCCATATTAAAAGCGTGATCGCCCTGGGCATACATATGCAGTTCTACAGGCACTTTAGCTTCGCGGTACCGCTGCAGCAATTGTATCAACGGAAGCGAGCAGCAGGCATCATCATTAGCAGCTACCAGGAAAGCTGGTGGCGCATCAGCACCGATGTGCTCAGGTACAAAGGAAGGGCCCGGGTACACCTGTACAATAAAATTTGGTTTGGCGTCCAGGCGGTCAATCGGGTCGGTGGCTTTGGGGTCACCTTTACCATTCTCAAAAGCGATCATGTCCACCACCTCTCCACCCGCCGAAAAGCCCATCAGGCCAATCCTGTTCGTATCTATAGCATACTTATCTGCCATGCTTCGTACCAGGCGCATAGCCCTGAAAACGTCCTGCTTGGGGTGTACATCCACTTTATAAGGTGAAAGGGTGTCTCGTCCTAAACGGTATTTCAACACAAAAACGGTTATACCAAGGTTAGTGTAAAACTTCGCTGGGGCAACACCTTCGGAATTATACACCAGCAAACGGTGCCCGCCACCGGGACAAACCACCACCGCGGCACCGTTAGCCTTATCGGCAGGTGGTGCAAACACGGTAATAGATGGATTGTGTATGTTGCGCACGTAGCAGTCTTTTGCAACCTCGGGCTCGTTGCGGCGGTTCTCGAAACCGGGCGCTCCTTTGGGCCAGAGAGGTATTACGGTTTGTGCATTCACAAATTCAACGCATAAAGTAAGCAAAGCCAATATTGGCAGATGACGTAAATTCTTCTTCATTCAGCGGCAGGTTATACAAATTGTATGATTTCTCTTATAGTTTAAGACCACACAATTCAGTTATAAATATAGTGAATGAAGTTGTTTTATCGTTGCTATTTTACTGCATAAAATGCTTCCACCAGCCTGTATTTACCGGCCGACCGGCCTCTGTAGGCTGCCCTGGCTGAGGTAAGAAAAGGTTTATGTTTTTCTCAACGGCGTATTTTTCTATCCGCTCGGCGGGCTCATACCATGCATGCGGAGCAAGGTTAAATGTACCCCAGTGAATGGGCATCATTATTTTGCCCTTAAGATCAATATGCGCGTTTGAGGCGTTATCCGGACCCATATGTATGTCTGGCCAGTATTTGCCATAAGCGCCTATCTCCAGCATGGTAAGGTCAAACGGGCCATAAGTGTCACCTATTTCTTTAAATTGCGGTGAATAACCAGAATCTGCACCGAAGTAGATGTTGTGTTCAGGTCCCTTAATTACAAACGACGACCACAAAGTTTCATCCCGGTTAAAAGCTCCCCGACCGGAAAAATGCCTGGCAGGTGCTGCTGTAATACGGCAATCGCCAATTGTTACACTATCACCCCAGTCCACTTCATGGATGTAGTTTTTTGGCGTGCCCCAGCTCTCCAGGTACTTGCCCACACCTAAAGAACAGATGAAAGGGATTTGCTTATCCGCAAGAAACTTGATGGTGTCTTTATCAAGGTGATCATAATGATCATGGGAGGATATAATAACGTCGATTTTCGGGAGCTCTGTTAATGCAAGTGGGGGTTGGAAAAAACGTTTTGGGCCGAAATATTGTGTGAACGATACCCTGTTGCTCCAGACAGGGTCGGTAAGTATACGTATGCCGTCTATCTCTATGATCAGGCTGGAATGGCCTATCCACGTTACCCGCAGGCCACTGGCGGGTGCTGTTTCATAAACAGCAGGGTTGGTGCGAAAAGGCCCGAGTGTTTTCTTAGGTGTGTTCTCCGCCGAGTTATTAATGTATTCCTTTAAAATAGGAACCATTTTACCCAGTCCTGCTGCATCCGTAGGGATGGTATTAACAAACTTATTTCCTTCTTTACGTGATCCGGGTATGCTCATGGTTGATGTTTCGCTTGTAAGGTGTAGACGAGCAAGTCGTAATATAATTTTATCAAATAGCGAAAAACTCGATAGCTACGTCACAAAACTTTAATAATGGTGGCGGCAAGGTTTTTTCCAGCCATGGATGTTTGGCATTAAACACATGGTCTGCGCCTTCAATTACAACGTATCCGGCTGCGGGCTGTGCGTTACTCAGTTCATCTGCCTGGGTTAGCGGCACACTGGCATCCTGGTCGCCATGTACAATTAGCCAGGGCTGAATAATTTGCGAAGCTTTGCGCTGCACATCAAGGCGTTCCATGTTCTTTTCTACATCTTCAAGCAAAGTGACGCGATAAGGCATGTCTTGCCCGGTACGTGCGTTGCGCATGTACATAACGCCCTGTAGCTTCCATTGCTCTTCGGCCTGTTTAGGCCAAAGGTTATAAAAGCTGGATATGGCAGCCTCGGTCACCAATTTTATTACACGGTCGTCTTCCGCTGTTTTAATGATGCTTATGGCGCCACCCATGCTATGGCCGATAAGGTAAACGCCATTTGCGCGGGGAATAGCCGCGCCGCTGCAGGCAAAATCTATTACGTTCTTCAGGTCCTCCAGTTCAATCGAAAAAGTGTTGTCGCCAAAAGCTATCAGGTCGGCAAACTCGGTGAGGTTGTCTGCAGTGGTGCCGTTATGTGAAAAGTTAAACTTCAGGAACCTAAAACCATGCTCGGCAAAATAACGGGCCACCAGGTTATGGGCGCCCCAGTCTTTAAAACCGCGTATGCCGTGTGCAAATATCACCAGTGGTGCAGCAGGGTTTATATCGTCATACGTAATGTCGGCAGTGATACCGCGGCCGTTTGCACCGGGGATGGTGTATTGCTCCTGGATGATCATCGTTTTGTTCTGAGTTACTTTTTATATCTTTTTACCGTTGAACATAATGCCATATATATCTGTCCGGCGGTCCTTTAGGTTTTGTACGCTGCCATATTCATGCAAGGCATCCAATACAGAAAGGTCTACGTCGGCTATCACAATCATTTCTGTGTTTGGGGTAGCCTCGGACTGGATACCGTTAGTTGGGAAACCAAAGTCTGACGGTGTAAATACTGCCGACTGCGCATAGCTGATGCCCATATTGTTTACGTTAGGCAAGTTACCAACACATCCTGCAATGGCTACGTAGCACTCGTTCTCTACAGCCCTAGCCTGTGCGCAGAACTTCACGCGGTTAAAGCCATTTTGCGTATCGGTAAGGAAAGGTACAAACAGTATCTGCATATCCTGGCTGGCTAAAATGCGGGAAAGCTCCGGGAACTCCACATCATAACAGATGAGTATGCCGATTTTTCCCGCATCGGTATCAAAGGCTATCACTTCGTCGCCGCCGCGCATACCCCATGAGCTAATCTCCGACGGGGTGGGGTGTATCTTGGTGGTTTTTTCCATGCTGCCGTTGCGGCGGAACAGGTAGCTTACATTGTAAAGTGAGTCTTCTTCTATCTCCGGCATGCTGCCGGCGATGATATTAACATTGTACGACACCGCCAGTTTAGAGAATGCCTCAATAATTGGCTGAGTAAACTGTGCCAGCTCGCGCATGGCCTTTGCCGCGTCAAGGTGGTTATACTCTGCCATCAGCGGGGTATTGAACAACTCGGGGAATAGCAGGAAGTCCGACTGGTAATCGCTCACTGCATCAACAAAGTACTCGGCATGTTTTAGCAGTTCGCTTATGTTATTAAAAGACCGCATTTGCCACTGCACCAACCCAATACGTACAACAGTTTTGTTGTTGATGACAGAACTAACTTCTTCATAATATACGTTGTTCCACTCTATAAGGGTAGCAAAGCCTTTAGAGCGGCTATCCTCCGGCAGGTAGTTACGCAGTATTTTACGTACGTGAAAGTCATTGGCTAACTGGAAGGACAAGGTAGGGTCGTATATCTCTTTATACTTTACCTTGTCTATATACTGCCGTGGGGTAAGGTCATTCTGGAATTTTTGGTAGTTGGGTATACGGCCGCCTGCAATTATACTCTTGAGGTTCAGTTTTTCGCAAAGTGCTTTACGTGCCTCGTACAAGCGCCTTGCCAGGCGCAATCCGCGGTATTTTGGGTGTACAAAAATGTCTATGCCGTATAACACATCGCCTTTATCGGTGTGTGTTTTAAAGGTGCTGTCGCCCGTAATTTGCTTGTAAGTATGGTTGTCGCCAAACTTATGATAGTCGACTATAATGGCCAGCGCGCAGCCAACCACCACATCGTTTACAGTTACGCATATTTGCCCCTCAGGAAAAAGTTTTATCAGCTTTTTAATCGAACCGGCGTCCCAGTAATCCTCATCCATATCGAGGTAAGCCGACTTCATTGACTTTTTGAGCTCCTGGTAATCCTGCACGTCCAGGTTACGCAGTTCTATACTTTGCACGTCCATGAGTGGGTAACGGCATCGGCTTACATTTGTTTGTAATAAGCTTTAAGTTAGCGGCTAGCAGATTGGGTTGCGGGTTTATTCGGCAGGCTGTGCCACCACGCCCACAGTATAAGGAAGGGTTGTAATAACACCAGCCTTATCCAGGCTATTGTTGGGGTTACTGTTAAGCTGCCTAATTGCAGCGGCGCGTCTTTAACCATTTGGATGTGCACGGGCAGAAAGGCCAGCAGCATAAGTATTATACCGTAACAGGCAACCTTACGGCTTTGGGGGCGTATTGCTAATAACGCAAAAACAATTTCGGCAATGCCGGCAGCAATATTAAGAACAGCCGGATATGGTAAGTACCCCGGTATGATGCGAATGTATGATTCCGGGCTGCGAAAGTGGTTAAGTCCGGCGATAAAGTAAAAAATGACCAAAATCACTACACTGATTTTTTTAAATATTTTCATTTTTGCGAACATTTATTGTTAAAAACGGAATAATCTTAGATTAAGATGGATGTTTTTATGAAAACATCTTAATTTATAACCATTCTAAATACCTCTGTTTGACAAAGCCTTGACATTGCATCATTAGAGGTATAGTATTTTTGTTGGGTCGAAATTTATACTGCTTTGAAGTATTTAAAGGTAATAGCTTTTACGCATAAACAAATTGAGCTGAAGGAATTGGGGAAGTTGGTGATGTGCCAGGAAAACCTTACTGATAAGCTGCATGATGTTAAACAACGTTTCGGCATCAACGAGATGTTCTATCTCGCTACGTGTAACCGTGTGGAATTTGTGATGACCACGCCACAAAAGGTTGACAAAGAATTTGCCCATGAATTTCTGGACGCCATGCAAATGGGCTTGTGCCACCACTCTATGGGCAACTTTACCAATGCGGCTTCTATTTATGAAGGGCACGCGGCCATGGAGCACCTTTTACGTACCTCTTGCTCGCTGGAAAGTTTAATTGTAGGCGAAAAAGAAATTTTAGCCCAATTGCGTAAAGCTTATGAAAGCGGCAGGGAAGCTGGCCTTACAGGTGATAAGCTTAGGCTGATAATGGAGTGTGTTGTAAAAACTGCCAAAGAAGTTTATACACATACCAATATCTCTAAAAACCCTATCTCGGTAGTATCATTAGCTTACCGCAAACTTAAGGACCTTAAACTTTGCTCTAACGCCCGTATCCTTATCATCGGCGCAGGCGAAACCAACCGCAATATTTCAAAATATCTTCAAAAACATAAATTCAGCAATTTTTCTGTATTCAACCGTACGCTTAGCAAGGCTCAGCAATTAGCTAACGACCTGGGCGGAGAGGCCTTTGAACTGGAAGAGTTGAAAAACTATAATAAGGGGTTTGATGCCATCATCACCTGTACATCAGCCGTTGAGCCTATTATAACACCGGAGATTTATACATCGTTACTTAACGGCGAAACCGGTAAAAAAACCATTGTAGATCTTGCCATACCTAATGATACTGCACCTGAGGTGTTACAGCAGTTTGATGTAAACTTTATAGAAGTACACTCGCTTAACGAAGTGGCTAAAAAGAACCTGCAGGAACGCTATCATGAGCTATCCAGCGCGGAAGCCATTATCGAGCAGAACATTAACGAGTTTTTGGTGATGCTTAAGCAACGCAAGATAGAGCTTGCTATGCGCCAGGTGCCTGAGAAGATCAAAGAGATCCGCAATAATGCAGTGAATACGGTGTTTGCCGATGAAGTGCAAAGCCTGGATAAAGAATCGCGCGAGATCCTCGAAAAGGTGATCAACTACATGGAAAAAAAATATATCAGCGTGCCTATGATAATGGCAAAGGATATATTGATCAACAACAACTAATTTTCATTTCGTTTTTTGTCTGTTTTGATATCTTTAGGACTGATTTATCCTGAGATGTTTGAAACTGTTACTGTAGATGAAGCCCTTGCGCGTGGTAAAAGAACTATCAATTACCCGGTGCTTGTCATAACGTTTGGCTGTATATTCCTTCCTTTTATCCTGATGCCAATTTTTGATCTGCCTGGCTGGACGGCTGTACCCGGGTTTGCAGCAGGGTTTCTTTTAGCTTGGCTATGGTGGAGTATAACGATAACCCAATGGCGTATTTGGGCATTTGATAATGTACGCAATGTGCATGAATTGAAAAGCGCGCTATCAAACAAAAGTTAATCTGGCCGGATGACAGTTTTTTCAATAAGACAGAAATATGGTCAAAAGAGCAGAAATTAAAGTGGCAGGATCTGCAGCAAAAGTTTAAACAGCAGGATATATTTCATGATGACCTTACTATAAGCGCGGAAACACTGATATATTATTCGAAAATTAAAGCCGGCTTATTATTAGGACTGGGACTTGCCCTCGCGTCGTTTGGATTACTCGGGTTTGAGAACGGGGAATTTATAAATGGGCCGTGGCAGCTTTCGGACTGGTGCTTGCAATTATGGGTTACAGGCAGCTGGCGAACAGGTCTCCGCAATTGATTTTAACAAATGAGGGCGTTACCACGTCAAAAGGCGAGCATTACCGCTGGAGCGAGATTACGGATGAGGATACTAAGGTAGTTCGTCATGGTAAAAGTTCCAGTACCTATCTTACCTTCTATATAGGTGGAGAAAAACGAAGTATTGAAATCAATGAGTATGATGTATCGGCAACCAAGTTAGACCGCCTCTTGAGGGTGTACCGCGGCCGGCACGAAAATAAAATCAGGACAACCGAAAGGATTTTCTAATTGGCAGCCAAGTTATTTTACCCGTACCTGGCGCTGATTACGTATTCAAGTCATTTTCCTGCAATTCATTCAATTCCATTCCCTAAGCTTACTATAAAAATTTAAATTTGCAGGAAAAACAAAACCCCTTTGGACAGAAAGATAATCATCGGAACACGCGGCAGCGAACTTGCTTTATGGCAGGCCAATTTTGTAAAAGACCAACTTGAAGCACTGCACATTGCTGCTGATCTTAAGATCATTAAAACACAGGGCGACCGTATCCTGAACCTGAGCTTTGATAAGCTGGAGGGTAAAGGTTTTTTTACCAAAGAACTTGAAGAAGAATTATTGGCGGGCACTATAGATATTGCCGTGCATTCGCACAAGGACCTGCCAACAGAAAACCCTCCGGGACTCATTATCGCAGCAGTTTCAGAACGGGAAGACCCGGCTGAACTGTTGTTGATCTTGAAAGACTGTGTAGATGTACGCCAGAAGCTATCCGTTAAGTTTGGCGGACTGGTAGGTACATCATCTAACCGCCGCAAGGCACAGCTGTTATCCTTCAGGCCCGACCTGGAAATAGATGAGCTGCGTGGTAACGTACCCACACGCATAGGCAAACTGCGCGACGAGAAATACGATGCCATTATGTTGGCCAAAGCCGGTGTTAGCCGCCTGGGAATTGACCTGAGCGAATTTCATGTGGAAGAACTTGGTGCAACCGAGTTTATACCTGCTCCGGCCCAAGGTGTATTGGCTATCCAGATAAGGGAGAAAGACCATATCCTTTACGAAGCATTGCAGGACCTTAACCACCCCGATGTTGCCGCAGAACTTGCCGTAGAACGCAACGTGCTGAAGTTGTTCGGCGGTGGGTGCCATTTGCCGTTAGGTGTTTACTGCCGTAAAGACGAGGACAACTACCAGGTGTTTGTAAGCAAAGGTGAGGATGGCGAGGACTTCCCGGACAGGCTGTTCCTTGCAGCGAACACGCTAGACGGGTTGCCCGAAAAGATAGTAGCCAAGTTTGCTAAAGACCGCAAGTTTCCTGGTAAAGTATTTATTTCAAGAGACATTTCAGCAGGCAGCTATTTCCGCCGCGCGCTGGAAAAACATAAGATAGAGATAGAAGCACGCTCGCTGATACGTACCGTACCGGTGATTAACCGTTTTGACAGCTATATACTAAAGAACATTGACTGGATCTTCTTTACCAGTAAGAATGCGGTAGAGTATTTTTTTAAGCTGAACCCGGTGTTCCCTAAAAAAATGAAGTTTGGGGTTATGGGTACCGGCTCTGAAGATATGCTGCGCCGCAACGGCCACTTTGCCGACTTTGTTGGCGAAAGCACTGATACCGCTGATGTTGCTGCAGATTTTGCAGCCATTGCCAACGGGTCGGTAGTATTGTTCCCGGGCGCTGACAATCCAATGAGGAGCATACAACAGGGGCTGTCGTCTGAAACGAAAGTTATTGATCTGCCGGTTTACGAAACGATGCTGGAAGAGAATGTAGAGCCAACAGGTGCCGATGTACTGGTATTTACCAGTCCAAGCAATGTGGAGGCCTACTTTGCCGACAACTTACTGGAGCCGGGCCAAAAAGTGATCGTGATAGGGCGATCTACCGGCAGGAAGTTCGACGAAATGGGTGTTAAGTACATACTGCCATTCTCTCCTGATGAAGTTGGGCTTGCAGAAGCAGTGTTTGGAATATAAAGCCGCATAACCTCTTAAAAGGGGAGTAGTGGGGCTTATCAAGAATTAAATTCCCCTTTAGGGGATGGGGGGCTAAATGTTACAACGACCAAGAAGAAATCGTAAGTCAGAGGTTATCCGCCAGATGGTGCAGGAAACGCATGTAAGTGCGGCTAATCTCATCTTTCCGCTTTTTATTATAGACGGCGAGAATCAAAAGACCGAAGTTGCATCTATGCCTGGCATTTATCGCTACTCTATAGATAATCTGCTGCGCGAGGTAGAAAGCTGTATGAATTTGGGGTTGAAATCTTTTGACCTGTTTCCCAACATCAGCGAAGAGTTAAAAGACAGGTACGCAACAGAAAGCCACCGCGATGAAAGCTTGTATTTGCGTGCTATCCGCGCGGTGAAAAAGGAATTCCCGGAAAGCTGCGTGATAACCGACGTAGCTATGGACCCGTACAGCAGCGACGGCCATGACGGTATTGTAGAGAATGGTGAGATACTGAACGATGAAACGCTGGAAGTTTTAGGTAAGATGGCGTTGGCGCATGCGCGCAGCGGTGCTGATATTATAGCACCCAGCGATATGATGGACGGACGGGTGGGCTATATTCGCCAGGTGTTGGATGATAATGGATTTACCGGTGTATCTATAATGTCCTACTCGGCAAAATATGCCAGTGCCTTTTATGGTCCCTTCAGGGATGCGTTAAACTCGGCTCCTAAGTTTGGTGATAAAAAAACTTACCAGATGAACCCTGCCAACCAGCGGGAGGCCTTGATAGAAGCGAGACTTGATGAAGCCGAGGGTGCCGACTTCCTGATGGTTAAGCCGGCCCTACCGTACTTAGACGTAATTAAGTTATTGAAGGACGATACAGAACTGCCTATAGCTGCTTACAATGTTAGCGGTGAGTATGCTATGGTAAAGGCAGCCATACAAAAAGGCTGGCTTAATGACCAGCGTGCCATTACAGAGGTGCTCATGAGCATCCGTAGGGCAGGAGCAACAGCTATACTAACATACCACGCCAAAGAGGTGCTGGAGAATAAGTGGCTGTAAGCCCCACCCAACCCTCCCCTGAAAGGGAGGGCTTTGAAAAGGCATGTTATAATTTTAATTAAAGTCTCCCTCTTCAGGGGAGATTTAGAGGGGTAAAAATGCAAGTAAACGATATAAGCAGGACCAAGTCTGCAGAGTTATACGAAAAAGCAAAGACCTATTTCCCTGGTGGGGTAAACTCACCGGTAAGGGCGTTCAGGTCCGTGTACGGCACGCCGTTGTTCATAGAAAAAGGCGACGGTAGTCACCTTTGGGATGCCGACGGTAACGAGTTTATTGATTTTTGCGGTTCCTGGGGTCCACTCATTCTTGGCCACAATCATGCTGCAGTTCGCGAGAATGTAATGCGGGTGATGCAAAAAGGCATGTCGTTCGGCGCACCTACCGCTTTGGAGAACGAACTTGCAGAGCTGATCTTAAGCAACAACCGCTTTATAGAAAAACTGCGTTTTGTAAGTTCGGGTACAGAGGCGGTGATGTCGGCCATCAGGTTAGCGAGGGGTTACACAAAGCGCGACAAAATATTAAAGTTTGAAGGCTGTTATCACGGGCATACAGACAGCTTGCTGGTAAAGGCAGGCTCGGGCCTGGTTACTTTTGGTGAGACCTCTTCTGCCGGTGTTCCAAAGCCTTTCGCTGATGAGACCGTTGTAATAGCTCTGAACGACGAAGAAGCGCTGCAAAAGGCGTTTGAAGATTTCAGCGGACAGATAGCTGCGGTAATAATTGAGCCGGTACCTGCCAACAACGGGTTGCTGTTGCAAACTAAAGATTACCTTAACTATTTGCGCGAACTCTGTACGCTGAATGGCACGCTGCTGATATTTGACGAAGTAATATCCGGCTTCCGGGTGGGCTTTGAGGGTGCCGCTGGTTATTACGATATTAAGCCGGATATCATCACCTACGGTAAGATCATTGGTGGCGGTTTGCCGGTTGGTGCTTATGGCGCATCGGCAGAAATAATGGATCACATATCACCGGTTGGATCGGTTTACCAGGCTGGTACCTTATCCGGAAATCCGGTGGCTATGGCTGCAGGTATCGCGCAAATAAGTGAGCTGCTTCAGCCTGGATTTTATGATAAATTAAATGCGAAAACTGCAGATTTTGTATCAGACATCAGGTCGCACGTAGCCGAAAAAGGGTACGAATTAGAGGTATTTACCATAGGGTCGATATTCTGGTTTGCTTTCACAAATCAGGTAAGCATCACCCGTGCAGATCAGATAGATCCGGAAAGTATGCTTAAATTTAAGGCAATGCACCGCGAGCTGATTAATAGGGGAATATACTTCGGCCCATCCGGGTACGAGGTAGGGTTTATATCTGCCGCTCACACGCAAGAGGATTTAGAAAGAACAAAAACAGCTATATTTGATAGCTTGGAGATAGTATTTAGCAATTAGTTGGCAGTTACAGTGAGCAGTTTGCAATAACTGCTCACTGCACATTGCCTGCGGCAAACTAAAAGAAATGAGAAAATCGCTGGTAATATTTTATGCTATCATCATTTACGCAGTTGCGGAATTGATGTGGTGGGGTTATATGCTGGTAAGCCTGCAGCCTCGTCGCTTCGCCATGATCATGGGCGAGGGGTCCATGTTTGTTCTGGTGTTCCTATTTGGTGCATTTCACCTGCACCGGTCCATAAGCAAAGAGCAAAAATTACAGGAGCAGAAAAAAAACTTCCTGCTTTCTGTTACGCATGAGCTTAAATCGCCGCTTGCTTCTATCAAGATACTCCTGCAAACAATCCAGAAACGCGAACTTAACCGCGCGCAGATACTCGACTTTATAGATAAGTCCTTACTTGATGTAGAGCGCTTAGATGACATGGTAGAGAACATGCTGCTGGCATCCAAAATAGATAACCAATCGTACACCTTTCCAAAGGCACAGTTCAACCTATCAATGCTAGTAGACAATATTGTTAACCGCTTGCAAATAACCAAGTGCGACTGCAACCAGCAGATCATTCATTCAGAGATAGAACCTAAGATTGAGATTACCGGGGATAAGTTTGCGCTTACATCTGTAGTAACAAACCTGGTAGAGAATGCTATTAAATATTCTAAACCATGCCAGGCGGTGGATGTTAAGCTTTTCAGTAAAGAGGGCCGGGTTTACCTGCAGGTTGCCGATCATGGCATTGGAATAGCCGATAACGAAAAAACACGTATTTTTGATAAATTTTACCGCGTGGGCAGTGAGGATACGCGAAACACTAAAGGCACCGGATTGGGCCTTTATATAGTTAAAGAGGTGCTGGATAAGCACCAGGCCAGCATAAGGGTGAAAGACAACCGCCCCGCCGGTAGCGTTTTTGAAGTTGTTTTTGCATAACTCAGATTAATTATGATGCCTAACAAAAAAAGAATCCTGTTAGCCGAAGACGAAGAACACTTGTTGGAAGCCATTAAACTAAACCTTGAGCTGGAAGGCTACAAGGTATCTACCGCCACTAACGGTAAAAAAGCGCTGCAGATATTTAAAGAAGAACGCTTTAACCTGGTAATACTTGATGTAATGATGCCGGAAATTGACGGCTTTGTAGTTGCCGAAACCATCCGCCTGGAGAACTCAGAAGTACCTATAATGTTCCTTACCGCTAAGAATACTAACGAGGACAAAATTTCCGGACTAAAGAAAGGTGCCGACGATTATCTTACCAAGCCTTTCAACCTGGAAGAGCTGATCCTTCGTGTGAACAACCTGGTTAAGCGCAGCTTAAAAGGCGACGATCTTAAAGAGTTCAACAGCTACAAGATTGGCGATAAAACCATCCACTTTAATTCTTTTGAACTTATAAACGAGGACGGCAGCATCACCCCACTTACCAAAAAGGAAACTATGTTGCTTAAGTTGCTTATAGAGCGCCGTAATGAGGCGGTGTCACGTGAGCAGATCTTGGAGACTGTTTGGAACTACGATGTGTACCCGTCTACCCGTACTATAGATAACTTCATCCTTACTTTCCGTAAGTATTTCGAACCTGATCCTAAAAACCCGGTGTATTTTCATTCTATCCGCGGCGTAGGTTACAAGTTTACAGACCAGCACTAATTAATGTTTACTAAAAGCGCGCGTATTATAGTTATCGGCTTGTTTGTGGTATTAGTTGCCGTTGCCGTGTACATGCGCGTTTATCAGTTGGCCGGCATATCTGTAATGTTTATTGCGTTGCTGGTTTGGGGCTACTTTAAACAAGGGCCTATAGTACTTGCAGCGAAGCATTTTCACAACAAGGATTACCAGGGTGCCGAGAGGCTGTTAAGGGAAGTAAACCGTCCCGAGTGGTTGAGCAAAAGCAGGCGTGGTTTTTACGAGTTTATTTACGGCGGCGTTTGCCTTGCAAAAAAGGATTACGAGGCTGCAGAGAAACATTACGAAATAGCCG
This sequence comes from Mucilaginibacter terrenus, assembly GCF_003432065.1. Classification (NCBI taxonomy): domain Bacteria; kingdom Pseudomonadati; phylum Bacteroidota; class Sphingobacteriia; order Sphingobacteriales; family Sphingobacteriaceae; genus Mucilaginibacter; species Mucilaginibacter terrenus. Next base: position 973,990 of record NZ_QWDE01000002.1, read on the forward strand.
CCCAATACCCGTTACGTACCGCTAACGACCACGTGGCAGCGCTGATGCATGTAGCCAACATAAGTATACGTAATGGTAATTACGACAAGGCTAAGGCCTATTTACAACTGGCAGAAAAACATAGAGACAATATAACTGCGAAAATGAAAGATGTAATGTATCGCGTTGAGCAGGAGCTGAAAAAACACTAATAAATAGAATCAGGAATCAAGAAATAAGAATCAAGAAATAATTAAACGGCTATCTTGATTTTTGACTCTTAATTCCTGATTCTCAACAAATATGAGAGATTCATTAATTATAAAAGCCGCATTTTCAGAAGCAACTGAACGACCACCTGTATGGATGATGCGCCAGGCCGGCCGCTTTATGCCTCAGTATTGGGAAATAAAGAACAAGTACTCCTTCCTGGAAATGTGCAAAACCCCGGAGATAGCTGCGGATGTTACAATGCTGCCGGTAGATCTATTGGGTATTGATGCCGCTATTCTTTTTTCGGATATACTCGTTACCGGTGAAGCCATGGGCGGCGACCTAAGCTTTACCCAGGGTATTGGGCCAAAGTTTGCCAACCCGGTACGTACTCAAAAAGATATAGACGCCCTGCAAACAAACGTAGGCGATAAGCTGCAATATGTTGCCGATGCCATAAAGGTTATTCAGCAACGCTTAAATGGCAGTATACCGCTGATAGGTTTCGCAGGAGCACCGTTCACCGTTATGAGCTACCTGGTAGAAGGCGGATCATCAAAAGACTTTAAGCTTACCAAGCTGATGATGCACAACGAGCCGGCTATGGCTCATCAACTGCTGTCGAAGATAGCCGACGTAACAGCCGATTACCTTAACATGCAAATAGCCGCCGGTGTAAATGCAGTGCAGATATTTGACAGCTGGGCTCAGGCTTTATCATGGGATGATTATACAGAGTTCTCTCACAATTACATCGCACAGATCATTAGCAAATTGAACAGGAAAGATATTCCGGTTATATCGTTCTGTAAAGGCAGTTCGGTATTTGCGCCTTTGATGGCGGAAGCAAAGCCGGATGTAATATCTATCGACTGGAACGTGGATTTGTTAGACATGAAGCGTCGTTTACCACAAGGCACCGCTGTTCAGGGTAACCTGGACCCGCATATCTTATATGCTGATAAAAAGGTTATTAAAGAACGCATCTATCGCCTGTTCGACCGTATGAAGGGTGAGAATGGCTTTATATTTAATCTAGGTCACGGCATTATGCCTGATATCCCATTTGATAACGTAAAGTACGCGATTGACGTTATAAAAGAATATACTTTCTAACTGTAACATAAAAGAGCGTCATTGCGAGGAACGAAGCAATCTCCAGTTAGGCAGACTAACATTCATCTGTGAGATTGCTTCGTTCCTCGCAATGACGAGAAGAAGAAGGGTTTATGTACCAATACGTTTTAGCCATACACATCATCTTTGTGGTCTGCTGGATGGCAGGGCTGTTCTACATGGTACGCCTTTTTATTTACCATACTGAAGCGCAAGCCAAGCCGGAGCCCGCAAGAACCATACTCTCAGAGCAATTTGAGGTGATGGAAAAAAAGCTATGGTGGATAATAGCTACCCCATCCATGTATTTGGTGATTGCAGCCGGCGCGACCATGCTATATCTCGTGCCCGCGTGGTTAAAAGCACCCTGGCTACATGTAAAACTGCTTTTTGTATTAGGGCTGGTTGTATATCACTTTATCTGCCAAAGTAAGATGAAGCAGATGGCTAAAGGTGTATTTAAGTGGACGTCAGTTCAGTTGCGTCTGTGGAACGAACTTGCCACAATAATCCTGTTTGCAGTGGTGTTCATCGTGGTCCTGAAAAATGCAGTAAACTGGATATTTGGCGTTATCGGGATAATCCTTTTCAGCCTTATACTAATGTCAGCGGTAAAGATTTACAAGTATTTCAGAGAAAAGAAGTAAATATCAATTATCGGCCCACCTCTATTCGGTACTTACGCCAGCTATTCTTTTTACGTGGCAGTTCATCATTTCGCTGGCAATTGATGCAACAAGTTCGTTGGTCCAACCGTCTTCACCGGGCGTTAAACATGCAAGCGTTTTATCTTCAGAATTAATTATAAGCACATCCTCTTCGCTAATGTGCTGCATACAAATAGCGGTATAATCAGTTACTCTACGGTAAGTAAAATTGAGGCTATCAAAAGGGACAACTTCTACCACTTGTTTACCCAAAGCAGTTTTGTTAATAAAAGTAACCGTTCCGGCATTTTCATCTATCTCAATCCCAACAAAAAAGGCTACGTCCGACGATGAATACAGGTATCCAATTAAAATACAGACCATAACTGCTGCAGGTATGTGAAACTCCATCTGAAGAAATGCTACGGAAATAATTACAAACGCCGAAGATATACCTGCAGCTTTAGCCATATGATTTGATGGCACCGAATACACCCTGCTCATGGTTGTTGAGTTAAAATTAAGAATATGATTATAATTGGTTAGGAGCAAGCTTGTTAGCACCTCCTTTGGTTAACTTATATAACCATATACGTATAAAGGTACCCGGTTGTTTTTACTATTCTTTTTTGTTGTAAATTATTCCGTTCTTCATTACAAAGGTTACCTGTTTTATGGCTTTGATATCTATCGTTGGATCACCGGCAACGGCAACTATGTCAGCTAAATAACCAGCCTTGATAATACCTGACTCTTTTAACCCGAACACCTCTGCATTTACGGAGGTTGCCGAACGAAGCACGTCTATTGGTTTCATGCCATATTCCTGCATAAGTATCATCTCCAAAGCGTTGTTGCCGTGCGTGAAAACGCCAACATCGCCACCCATGCATATGGTTACACCCGCCTTCAGCGCATCAGTGAACATGCGGTGCTTGTTTTTAACCCCGCCTGGCTCAGCATCTATTCCTTTTTTCCAGCCTTTGTACGTTTGTATAGATTCTGTAGCGGCAAGAGTTGGGCAAAGCGCTATACCTTTTTCTTTCATGAGTTTAAATAGCTCAGGTGTGCCGGCATCGCCATGCTCTATGGTGCTTACCCCGGCTGCTATCGCACGTAGCATACCTTCTTCTGTACTTGAATGAACAACAACCTGCCTGCCCGTACTGCGCGCCACCTGTACGGCTGTTTTTAATTCATCTACGGTAAATGTTGGTGCTGCGGTGTTGTTTACTCCCCACCGGTAATCTGCATAAAGCTTTATAACATCAGCGCCGTGTCCTATCTGCGATCGTACAACCCTCGTAAGCCCTTCGCTGCCATCGGCCTCTTCGGCCCCTTTTATCAGATTTAATTCAGCTACGTCACTTTTAGGACCGTAACTGCCCGTGGCAACAATAGCCCGGGTTGCTACTAACATGCGCGGCCCGGGTATAATCCCTTTGTTTATGGCTGTTTTAAGCCCTGCATCGTCATAGCCGGCGCCTTCGGTACCCAAATCACGGACAGTGGTAAACCCTGCTATCAATGTGGCATTGGCGTGTTGTACAGCACGAGCGGTACGCTCTGCCCGGCTTTCTGTTATCACCTGCTCGTCCCAGCTTGTTTCATTATAAGGATGCAGAAAAAGGTGCGAGTGCCCTTCTATCATACCGGGCATCAGGGTGCTGCCTTTTAGCTCTATCATTTTAGCGGTTGGGGGAACTTTAATTGTTGCAGCATCGCCTGTCGCCTCTATCCGGTTGCCTTTTACCAGTACCCACCAGCCTGTGTGAATTTGTTGCCCGTCGAAAACGCGGTCCGGCTTTAATACGGTGAAGTTGTCCTGGGCGATAGCTGCTGTAAATGCACACAGCAGGCAGGCAATTATGTAGTAGGCTTTTTTCATACAACTAAGATGTTACTGAGAGCGAGCAATGACGCAAGGAAAATTAATTAAATTATTTTATGGTGATGCAACCAATTTAGCCATTTGCCCATCTTACCTTTAAACGATGTTTTTGGAACCTAAAATCACGATAGACGAACTGGTAACGCGGTGTAAAGCGGGGCACCGTAAGGCGCATGAAATGCTTTACAAAATGCTTGCATCAAAAATGATGGGTGTTTGCCTGCGTTACGCTACGGACCGTATGGAGGCAGAAGACATGCTGCAGAATGGCTTTATAAGGGTATTCCAAAAAATACAGGACTATCGTGGCGAAGGCTCTTTTGAGGGTTGGGTAAGGCGGATAATGGTGCACACCTCTATAGAGCATTACCGCAAGAACCACCGCATGATACAGGTTGTTGATATTGATGAAGCCGGGAACGAACCATCGGTAAATGCGGCTGCCGTGGCAAACCTGGAAGCAAGGGATTTGTTGTTGCTGATTAAAGGCCTTGCACCGGGTTACAGAATGGTGTTTAACCTTTATGCTATCGACGGTTACTCGCATAAAGAAATTGCGGAAATAATAGGCATTACCGAGGGTGCCTCAAAATCGCAGCTTTCACGGGCGAGGGCCATATTGAAGGAGCAGGTTTTACAGATGGATAAAAAAAGCTATGAAAATGCAGGATAAAGAATTTGACGAACTGTTCCGATCCGGCCTTAAGGACCTGGAGGTGGAGCCCTCCAAGGAGCTTTGGGATAACATAGCTGCTGAGGTTGTTATCGACCGGCCTAATCGTTCTGTATTGCCATACATCAGTATAGCCGCCACAATATTAGTATTGTTAGGTGCCGGATTGCTTTTTATCCCTAAGCAGCACAAGCAAAGCGCTGGTCAGCACACTATAGTCAAAGTAAAAAAGCAAGTTAAACCTTTAGCTCAGCCAAAAGCGATTACGCCGCTTGCTACTGAAAGTTTAGCTGAGGATGTTGCATCAGTCAAAAAGACTGTTAAGCCGGTACACAGCTTAAGGAGTAGAGCAGTTGTAACTGAACAACAAACAGTATCTAGTCAGCCATCAAAAGGAGAGCAAACTGGTGCAGATTTACAGCCGTTAGTGGCGATAAAAGAACCGGCAACTGTGTTAGCCACAGTTACCCCGGAGGCAGATATAAATACTACAACTAAGCAGGTTATTGCAGATCAGGTGATAGTTGCCAAAGAACCTGTTGAACAGATAGCCATTGCTAATGTTAAGCCTGTAAATACCGGTAAACCGCGTAAAAGAGGTATTCGCAGTTTTGGCGACCTGATAAACGTGGTAGTAAACAAAGTAGACAAGCGTAAAGACAAATTGATAGAGTTTGGCGGGAAAGACGAAGATGACTCCATGATTACCGGTGTAAACCTGGGCATCCTTAAAATTAAAAAAGAAGAAACAATAGCTACAAATAAATAACTATGAAACGATTTATACTTATCCTTATAGTATTTTTTACTGCAAACTCGCTATTTGCCCAGACAACTCAGGGCGATACATCCAAAGCTGATACATCCAAAATAAGCAGCGACACCACTAAGAAACCTAAAGGCTTTCGTGTAAAGTTTGGCTTTGGTAATGATGTTGGCGGTGTATCTGTAAACAATAACGACGATACTACCTATACTGCTTCTAAAGCTCCGGGTTTTTCATTTGGCTTAACCTTTACAAGGTTTGACATTGGTCTTACTACGCTGGTAGACAACGGCAGCTTCAAACTATCGCCAACAAACAACTTTTTACGCTACCGTTCCTGGAGAAGCAGCGCCATTGGGTTTGATGTGGTGCAACTGGGGTATAGGTTTAGCAGCGGTTTCAGGATATATACTGCCGCCGGGTTTGACTGGTTTAACCTTCGCCTACGCGAGAGTGTAACCATCTTGCGTGATCAGCCTGTATTAACGTACCAGCAAGATGATGTTGTGTACACCAAGAACAGGCTTTCGGCAACCTATCTCCGTGTGCCAATAGCATTCGATTTCCGCACCCACGATGATGCAGATGGCCGCAGGTTTCACTTTGTTGCAGGTGCCGATCTGGGTGTACTATTAAGCAGCAGTCTTAAGCAGGAAAGTAAAGAAAATGGTAGCCAAAAGCTAAGCGGCAACTATCATTTTGCCAAGTTCCGTGGAGGTCCGTTCCTGCGTGTTGGTTACGGGGCCATAGGCATATTCGGGAAATATTATGTGAATAACATTTTCAGGGATAGCCCGGCGCAGGATGGACTTAGAAACTTCTCATTCGGCATGAGCGTTGGCTGGTAAGCCAAGCAGTCAAAATTGCTATCTTAGCCGCAATGGCAGATGTACATTTTTTGCAGGCAGTAGGTGTAAGTAAAACGTATCCGGGACCAGTATCATCCGGCGTGCGGAACATTAATCTGGATATTGTTCCGGGTAAGATCACCGCCATTATTGGCGAAAGCGGCAGTGGCAAAAGTACTCTTTTGCGATTGCTGTACGGTTTGATGTCGCCGGACGAAGGGCAGGTGCTATTTAAGAGCGAACGCATTTGGGGGCCTGAAGAAAAGCTGATACCCGGCCACGATGAGATGAAGATGGTAACTCAGCATACCGATGATCTGAACCTTTTTGCGCGTGTTTGGGATAACGTAGCAGCAATGCTGCCCAGCACAAACGTTAAGTTCAAAGAGGAACAAACTGCGGCAGTGCTCGGGCAGCTAAATATGATGGAACTGGCCTACAAGCGTGTTGCCGACCTGAGCGGCGGAGAAAAGCAGCGTGTAGCAATAGCACGGGCAATTATTACTAAGCCAAAGGTGCTCTTTATGGATGAACCGTTTAACCAGGTTGATACATCTTTTAGGGAAGGGCTGCAGCATGATATCAGGCAGATAGTTAAGGAAAACGGGATAACGGTAGTAATGGTATCGCATGACCCTGCGGAAGTGCTTTCAATGGCAGATGAGTTGATCGTGATCCGCAACGGAGAAATAGTGGAAGCTGGTGCACCTAAGGAGATGTATCAAAGCCCCAAGTATCTGTATACCGCTGAGCTACTGAGCAACTGCAACGTGTTAAGTGCAGCCGAAGCTGCATTATGCGGCATCAGCACGGACAAAGAAAGTGTTGTAATCTACCCCGAGTGGATAAGGCTGGACAGCTTATTGAAAGCAACTAAGTGGACAGTAGATCAAATACTGTTTAAAGGTTTTTACGAAGACCTTATCCTGGAGAATAGCGGAGTCCTGATCAGGGTGGTAAACGGCGAGCACAACCGTTTTAAACCTGGCGACCAAATAGGTATAAAAGTAAAAAAGTGGCTGGAGTACTAACTCCGGCCACTTTCTTTAAAGCTAATGTTGCGGTTATATCTCGAATGATGAAAGGCTTACAAATTGCTGTACGCGCTGTGCCACTTCTTCATCTGTAAGATTTTTAATTTTCTCGGTACCAAATTTCTCTACGCAAAGGGATGCCAGTGCCGAACCGAAGATGATAGCATTTTTCATGTTGTTGAAGTTGATGGTACCCACTTTGGCCATATAACCGATAAAGCCCCCTGCGAAAGTATCACCCGCGCCTGTTGGATCAAATACCTCAGCTAAAGGCAGTGCAGGTGCCGAAAAGATATGGTCTTCATGAAACAACAAAGCGCCATGCTCACCTTTTTTAATGATCAGGTATTTAGGGCCCATTGCTAAAATAATCTTAGCTGCTTTAACTAAAGAGTACTCGCCGGATAGCTGACGTGCTTCGGCATCATTAATGGTAAGCACATCCACCATTTTAACAGTTTCCAGCAGATCATCAAGTGCTATATCCATCCAGAAGTTCATCGTATCCATTACAATAAGCTTAGGGCGGTTTTTAAGGCGTTTAATCACTGTTTGCTGTACCTGTGGGGTTAGGTTGCCCAACATCAGGTATTCGCAGTCCTGGTAGCTCTCCGGGATGATAGGGTCAAAATCGGCCAGTACATTCAGATCGGTTACCAGTGTATCGCGGGTGTTCATGTCGTTGTGGTACTTACCGCTCCAGAAAAACGACTTTTCGCCCTTTTTTACCTGTAAACCTTCGGTATCTATCTTATGTGCATTAAAATCAGCAATCTCTTCAGCAGGGAAGTCGTCGCCAACTACGGCAACAATTTTCACCTTGTCGTAAAAGTAAGAAGCGGCCAATCCGGCGTAAGTTGCAGCCCCTCCAACAATTTTATCCGTCTTACCAAAGGGTGTCTCAATTGCGTCAAACGCCACAGTACCAATCACTAACAAACTCATGAAAAATATTTTTATTTTTTTTTGCTGCAAATATTGTGAAATAACCTCAATAATCCTACTTTTGCACTCTCCAAACCGGAAAACACTCCTGAGTAGCTCAGCCGGTTAGAGCATCTGACTGTTAATCAGAGGGTCGCTGGTTCGAGCCCAGCCTCAGGAGCAAAAAGCCTCACAGAGATGTGAGGCTTTTTTGTTTGGATTATACTTCTTGAAGTTTGATTTAACAGGTATGTTTTGGTTGTGTGGCGTTAATAAGTAAGCGTGGGTGTTTGATGAACCCACTTATTGTTACCTATATTATCAAGTAAAAAGAATGCTAAATCTGCTCGAGCTATTTTACTTCCTCCCTCGGGCCTGAATCTTTTGGAAACGCGAAATTTCTTAGTGAGCACTCCATCTATTAATCTGGACGGCCGCACAAGTACCCAGTCAAGCGAGGAAGCTTTGATCGTGCTTTCAGCAATAGCCATGTCGTCGTAACTTTTTTTAAGCAGGAAGGGCTTAAGAAAATGTTTATAAAACCATATTTCGGTAGGGTCATTTTCAACTCCGGCAGATGTACAAAAAATAAGCTTTTTAATCTTTTGCCCCTCCATTGCCTTAACAATCACAGATGCACTTTTGGAATAAATATCTGTTGACTTGTCTCCAAAAAACTTAGGTGCAGAACCCAGTACTGAAATTACAGCTTCACAACCCGTTATTGATTGCTCTACATCCGTTAAGTTGTCTATGCTTCCGTAAATAACCTGCACATGCTGATGATTGATAGCAAGTTTGTTTCTAACTAGGCAATAAACCTCATAATGCAATTCAAGTGCCTGCTTAACCAATTCGAAACCTGTAGCACCTGTGGCGCCAAATACTGCTATTTTCATTGTATTATATTTACTTGTTAGTGCTGTTAAATTGCTTAGCTACATCTACTATTTTAAGGATGGTAGCATTAGGCCTGAATAATATTTTGGTCGTTAAATTAAATTAGTAGTCAAGCCTGCAACACTTTACTGTTTTTAAGGATGGCTATTTTGTAGTATTGTCAAAAATTACTAATCGCTTTAAGCGGAAACAATTGTAAATAGTTTTTACCAATTAGTAAATAATTATTACTAATTTAACATTCTTTATGAAAACTGATGACGAGATATTAACTGACCACCAAAATGACGCTGATAAAAATTGGGGCCGGTTGGTTGTATTAACTAAAAAATATTTTGATTACTGGGCATTAAAAACCATCAAGCCGCACTGGAACGAGATGAAGCTATCGTATATGCCTGTTATCTCCAACGTCAGCCTTAAAGGAAGTACAAGTAATGAGATAGCTAAACGGTCGCTAACTGCAAAGCAGGCGTTAAGTGTAACCATCAAAGAACTCGAGCGAAAGAACATGGTTGTTACCACAGCAGCAAAAAGGGACAAAAGAAGCCATAAAATTAATTTAACCGAACAAGGGAAAAAATTAATGCTGGTGGCTAATCAGGAAATAAACAGTTTAACTGACGAGTACATTAAACTAGTTGGTAAGCAGAATTTCGAAACCACATTGAGCGTGCTACAGGCAATTAATCAATACCACGAGACAATGAATTCGTTGTCGGAAGAGGATGATCATTAGCATCTTCAATTAGAAAATAGGTTACGATCATTAAATAGATTTGGTTATTATTATTGCCGGTGAGCTAATTTCCTTAAGGGATACGATCGTTACCTGTTGCATCAGTAATTCCCGTTTATTTATTATCTACATCACTGTATTTTCGACCAGGTTGTCATTCTTTTTTGTCTCCTGTAAACCTTTAACATTCAAGGCACCTCCTTTCGTGATGCTTTTTTTGCCGTATATTTAGGCAATACTTGCTTATTCCCTAATTTGACGATCCGATGAGTAATTCCTTAACTGCTAATTCCCCTCACGATTTAGGAAGTGCTTTTTTGCCGAATGGCGACATTGATCTTAACTTATTTTTTAACTCTGCTAAGGATCTTTTTTGTGTAGCCGGGTTCGACGGCTTCTTTAAAAAAGTGAATCCTGCGGTAACCGAAACCCTTGGCTACACAGAAGCGGAGCTTCTGAGCAGACCGATCAATTCATTTGTATTTCCGGATGATCAACTGGCGACAGAGCATCGCCGTCAGGCGTTGCGGGAAGAGCAGGTGCTGAAAAATTTCGAGAACCGTTACGTTACAAAAAATGGGGAACTGGTTTGGTTATCATGGACGTCGGTACCAAATGCTGAACTGCGGCTGGTATTTGCCGTAGCAAAGAATATTACCCCTCAGAAGATTGAAGAATCAAAACGTGATCAGGCATTTGAAAACTTAAGTGCTTATCAGCAGGAGCTAAAAGATGTAGTGTATACCGCCCTGCATGATCTTCGCGCCCCGGTTGGTAACATGATGTCTATTTTTGATATTTATAATGAGCTTAAAACACCGATTTCCCCTTACGAGGAGTCTCTTAGCTTATTAAAGGCCACTATCAGAGAGTTGAAGGTTAAAATGGATAATTATCTGGATCGGTTGGTAAACAAAGGGAAACAAGAAAGTATCCACGGAGAAGTTAAACTCAGCAGTGTGGTCAACCGGATTAAAACATCGCTGGCTGCCTTAATCAATGAAAGTAAAGCGGTAATTACCACTGATTTCTCGCAAGCTGCAGCCATTTGTTTTGATGAAGACCATTTAGACAGCATTTTTTTAAATCTCATTTCCAATAGTATAAAGTATGCCCGACCCGGTGTGCCACCGGTAATCGAGCTGACCAGCAAACCGGATGGTGCCTGCATACAGGTTAAGGTTAAAGATAACGGGCTGGGTTTTAACACTAAAAAAGTAAAGGGCCGGATATTTGAAGAACAGCAGCGCTTTCATCCTGGCGTAGAGGGTAAGGGGCTGGGCCTTTATCTGGTAAAAATGCACTTGACAAGCGGCGGGGCCGACATCAGCGTACATAGCAAGCCTAATCAAGGCACAACCTTTACAATCTCCTTTAAAAAGTAGTCCGGGCATTAGTATCACCTGCTATATGCGATTTTTAGGCCATGATTTAATTTTCTGTTTCTCAGTTATATAGAAAATTACTACTTTCAACTACCTAATTAATTTAAGAACCTTTTCATGAGAACCGGAGCTTTTAAGATCGCGCTCGTTTATATCGTTATGGGCATCTTATGGATCACGTTGAGTGACCGCCTGCTACTAACTCTGCAGGCCACCCTGGGAGCCGATGAAGTGTTTTTTCTGGGGAGTATTAAAGGCATTGCTTACGTATTGGTAACCGGCATTCTCTTATTTTTCCTTATTGTACGGCATACGCGTAGACTTTCGGAGAGCGAACGCAAGTACCGAACCTACTTTGACCAGAATACCAACCCAATGTGGATTATTAACAGGCGTACCATGCTGATCACTGGCGTAAACGACGCTGCATCTGTGCGGTACGGCTATTCTAAAGATGAGTTCCTGAAAATGAGCGCGCTTGACCTTCGTCCCCCCGAAGAAATCAACACCGCTATTATGATCTTTCATGATCTTAAAAAAGGAATAAATGACATAGGAGTTGTTAAACACCGTAGAAAAGATGGCACCATCATCAAGGTTCACATTACGTGCAATTTGATTGATAGCGCCAGAGAGTCGCTGGTGATGGCTATGGGTGCAATTGTACCCTAATGCAGTTTTACAGCCAGGGCTTTAGTAACACCAACTGCCCACCCGCTGAATGGCTATATCACTCATTCCAAAACCTGCAAAAACCACACTTTTTTAAATAACCCATTCTGGTATTTGCCTCCAATAGAAATTAATTGTCAAATTTTGCAGATATATGCTTCCGTTTGCAAAAAGGCTTCTAAAAAATAGCTTTTAAGAAAAGATGCTTGCAACTTTTATTAAATTGATCTCGTCTTCTACTAAAACCCTGACCATGAAAAAAATACTACTGCTCGCGTTTTCTTGTTTGACTATTAGCACTGCCATTGCCCAAATGCAACCTGCTGCCGATGACTTTGAAAAGTTCACTAAAGACATAGAAGCCCAGCGGTATGCCGCAACCCAGGCTAAGGAGTACGCGAAAGCGGATGAACTGCTGAAATCATGGATAGTAAAGTACGACGAAGCCGACGCCAACCGAAAGGATAAATATAAATCATGGGCAGCAAGCATTTATTACAACCTGGCCTGCTACGAGGCTTTGCTCGGCAGGAAAGAACCCGCGCTAACCGCTTTCGAGAAATGCTACGCACTTGGTTACAATAACTATAAAAGCACCATGGAAGACAGCGACCTTAACACACTGCACCAGGAGAAACGCTTTAAAGCCGTAATGCAAGGCATGCGCGAAAAAAGTGATTACAGTTATGTTATTCAGCATGCGGGCCCGTACAATAAGGTGGTTGACAAAACCTGGCCTGCATTTACCTATCAGCAGGCAGAGGCACCCGAACTGGTGGCTTTGCGCAACAAGTTCAACCTGGATTCGGTAAGCGGAAACGGAGATGAGATAAGTAAATTTAAAAACTTACTTTACTGGGCGCATAACTCAGTACGGCACGATGGTAACTCGAGCAATCCATCGTCCAGGAACGCTATTGACCTGATAGCCGTTTGCCAAAAAGAGAACCGCGGTGTTAACTGCCGCATGATGGCAACCATACTGCGCGATGCTTACCAGGCCGAGGGCTTTAAAACACGCGTGGTTACCTGCATGCCTAAGGATACTGCCGATAACGATTGCCATGTTATCACGGTTGTATGGTCAAAGTCGCTTAATAAATGGGTTTGGATGGATCCTACCTTTAACGCCTATGTAGCCGATGGTAAAGGTAACCTGCTAAGCATTGAAGAAGTACGGGAGCGCCTGGTAAAGGGCATTGATGACCTGGTGCTTAACCCTGATGCCAACTGGAACAATAAGCAAAAGCAAACCAAAGAGCACTACTTGGGCTATTACATGTCAAAAAACCTTTACTGGCTGCAATGTGCCGCAAAAAGCGAATGGGATATAGAGACCAATAAGCCAGGTAAACAGGCAAGCGACTACCTTAACCTTTACCCGGGTGATTACAATACCCTGCACCAGCCTAAAAAGCAGATGGGCAGGAGCGACCAGTATGCGGTAAATAACCCTAAATACTTTTGGCAAAAACCTGCGGACAAATGATTTAAGCATTTTAGGGTAATAACATACAATAAGCATATTTAAAATATTCAACTAATAAATGGGTGCATATGTAGAACTAAATTCTTAGTTTTACATATGCGGTTATTGCTACTTACAACAATTTTGTGCTTACACCTGCCGGTTGCTTGGGCGCAGCAAAATGGTACGGTAACAAATAATAAAGAGCTGGTGAGCCTTAAAGGTACTGATGCTTTCACCACAATAGAAAACCACACGACAGATACGCTCCGGCTTACCGAAGCTATTTACTATTACCTGCCGGTGTCGGAGAAAAGCGTTGAGGCGGTTATTGCGCCGGGTAAGTCCGCAACGTTTCGTACACAAATGAACTACCCGGACTTCATCCAGTTTAGTTCTTTACCGTTCAGGGTGTTTAATGCGCCGGGGAAAACAGTAAAGTGTACCGTCGAAAGTACATCATCATTAAAGCTGTCCTTTACAGGCAACCTTCAGCAGGAGAATGATTATTACCAGGCTTACTTCAATGTAGCAAAAAGCAACCAAACCTACTATGCAGCCGGTGCCCGGCTCAATAATTTCAATCGGTTCCCGGCAATTGCTGATTCTATAAACCAGATCAACCTTAACTTTTTAAACGGCTACGGCTTTCCGCTTTCGCCAGCTTTTAAGAAATATGAGTACTGGCGATTGATGTATAACAATGCCTTTCTTAAGCATCACGTTTTGTTCGACAAAGCGTTTAAAACGGGTCACGAGATAAAGATAGACACCGGTTACTACCACTTTGACCCGGAGATGCCTTTAGTGAATGAAGACATTCCCATCAGTTCTGAATATTTATGGTATGCCGTATTCCGGATGAGGCACCTGGCACTGGCAAAAAGCAAAGCCGATTCGCTGCTTTCTACTAATATGCTTGCTGCTGCGCAGGAAGTTTATGGAACGAGCAAGACGGGCGACGTAGTTAAAATGCGCCTTTTATATGATGCTTATGCCCGATCTAAACACAGTTACGACAAACTGCTTAACCGTGTTACGTTTTCAGATCTTTCAAACAAGCGTATCCTTGATTCCGTTAGCAACGCCAGGTTCTCCCTGCCAATGGTAGGTAGGGTGGCACCGGGTTTTAAGCTTGTGAACATAAATGGAGATACAGTATCGCTGTCGGAATTTAAGGGTCATTTGGTGATGATAAACTTTTGGGCCGGTTGGTGCGCTCCTTGCATAAAAGAATTTCCGGCGGAGAACAAGTTGTCGGCAACTTATAGCGCCAGCAAAAAACTGGTTGTGATAAACGTTTGTATAGAGACATCTGCCGAATTGTGGAAGAGCCTAACGGCAAAGCATCAGCTAGCCATGGTGAATCTTTTTGCTGATGAGAAACAGGTTGCCAGTCTAAAACGCAGGTACAACATTTCTGGCCTTCCGAAAAGTGTGCTGATTGATGCCGATATGAAGATCATCAGCAACAATTTTAAACGGGCCAGCGAGGTGAGGTTAAGCGATCTTGAAAATTAAATGTTTAATGTTGCGTGATCTTAGCGAAGCGCTTCTTTAAGTTGAGGAAGTATTTCTCCAGTGTGTAATAAGAGAGAGCTGCCAACATAATGGCCAGGATGTAGCTGGCCACGTAAATTATTACGTTCTGCAAGTAATAGTTCATGTTCGGCATATAATTTTTAGTGAGCCAAAGCATGAGGTAAACCGGGAATTTATGCAATAGGTATATCCCGTAAGATATTTCGCCTATAAACATCAGCTTCTTGTTGGTAAGATTATAAATGCTGGTCTCCGTTTCGCAAAGGTTTACAATTAACAAAGCAGCAATAGCAGCTATAAAAAGATCGCCCTCTGGCATATTACGCACTATATACAGGTAAATAACTGCCAGCAGTGCGAGCGAAAGCAGCACCTGTACATACTTGTTGAACATAAGGTTGAAGAACCCCTGCAGCTTAAATTTGAAGTGCTGATGCTTGGTGTTAAAGTAAATTACCGCTACAATGGCACCCATCATCATGTTATCAAAACGCATGTAGTAAGTGAGCTGGCTCAGGGCGTGCATCTCGTCGCTCCGGTGCTGAAAGTGCCTTATCACCTGTACCAGTGCCAGGAACGCGATCATGAAAATAATAAGCGCGTGAAAGATCTGGCGGGTAGTTTTAAACTTAAAGAAGTGGGGATGGAAGATGTAAAATTGTTCTTCGGTACCAATTGACCATATTGGGTCAAATAGTGCCGGTATTATCTTTAATGCAAACGCTAGGTTGGGCAAAAAGAAAATAGCCATTACAAATGGTTTTGCATGTGGCCAGTAAACCAGCAAACCAATAAATACCACTACGTAGTAGAGTGGCCATATGCGCAATATACGCCGCATGTAAAATGCGGGCATACTTACCTTTTGGAAGTTTAGCTTTTCTTCCAGCAGGAGGTAAGTTATTAGAAAGCCACTGAGCGAAAAGAATATTGATACACCCACCCGGCCAAGGCTGGTAAGCGGGAAGAAGTCAATTGCAGTAAGATGAAAATCCTGCTTTCCAAGTTCTATATGGGCTATTACCACCAACAACGCTGCTATGGCCCTTACACCATTAAGATTTGGAAAGTAAACTCTTGATTTTTTTTGAGGTTTTACAGCATCGGCCATTGGTGAATCTGATTGCAAAGCGCTTTGTCGCCCGTTCACCGAAAATATGTAAAATTTATCTCACGTCATTAACCTCGGCGCACAAAAATTTCGTTCCTTAATGAACACAAATACTTCTAATTATCGGGCGCTGCCTTTTACAACTTTGTTGTAATTTTCGAGACAATTGTTAAGCGGCTGGCCTTTTTGATGGATACACTCGCAAAATATCTTACATGCACCCGGGTTAGCACTGTCCTTACACTGGAGATTACAATCTGAAAGTGTATTGCGGGGCATAATGCTAAACACATGTGTTAGTGCAAATACCACCATGGCAACGGTTGCAAATACCCCGGCAAAGAAAGCTTTAGGAAAGCTGTTACTATATTCAGATGGACTTGTGGCCCTAGTGGACGGCGGAGTATTAAAAGGCAGTATGTACTTTATCCTGTCGTAATACCAGCATAAAAGAAACAGACAGGATATCACCATTAGGGGAGATGTTAACAGCGAACCTTCAAAACGTACTGATAACGAAAGCACGCATATATTCAGGATGATAGGTAAATATAGCAGTACTCCCAAGACTGCGGTGCGTGGAATAAGAATCAGGATTGCGGCCGTTACCTGTGCAACACCAATAAAGGTGTAGTAAAAACCGGTGTGATAAAGTGCTTCCAGATAAGCACCCATGGGATGATTGTTGGACAATGAGGTAAACCGTTCGCCCATTATTTTTATAAAGCCTGAAAGCAGGAAACCCCACGCCAGCGCCACACGGTTAAAGGTGGCAAAGTAACGCATCCACCTGTTGTGCGTTGCTTGTGCGTGTAACTTGTCCAGAACAGTTGAGATTTGCATAATTATTATTGAAAGAACTTTGTGATTCAAAGTAAATATAAAAATTGTTATCCTGCAACTATCATCAACAACTTTTTTGTTGAAATACCAACTACAACGTTTTCGAAGATTAGTCTATTAATTTTGTAGTTATTAAACTACCTTTAGTTTACCAATTATCTATTAAGAAAATATTCGTGGTTATTCTACAAATGGTTAGTAAACCTTTTGTGAGCCTTGTACCTGCACCCAGATGGAGAATGAAGATCGTATACTAGAGTTATCAGCCAGGAAACTGGCTCAGGAGGCTACGGGTACTGAGTTGGGTGAATTGGCTAATCTGCTTAAAGACAATACTGTTGCTATTGAGCTTTCTCACTTTTTATTTAACAGCAGGGCTATAGAAAAGCAAATTCCGGAGGAGGAGAGCCGCCGGCTTTTTGCCAGGGTGCTGAGCAATATGAATCATCAGTAGAAGTTCCTACTGCAATAAATTACTTAAAATCCTCCAAAAATTATCATTTTGTTAAATAGTAGGCGGCGTAAGTGCTGATTTAACACTTAGTTGATGATTTAACTATCAAAAGGTAATCTTTCAAGAACTTTTGCTTAACACGTTTGCGGCACCTTCGCCCCAAACAAAAACGATCACATGTTAAGCGCAAACAAAGGTTTTCTAAGAAAATTATACCTATCAGGTATTTTCAGCGTGCTATTTGTACTTCAAACAATGGCACAAACAAACTTGGCCGGCATATCCGGTAAAGTAACAGGCCCTGGTGGCGAAGTTTTACCAAACGCCACTATCACCGTTAAAAACGAGTCGACAGGCTTCTCTATCAAATCAACCTCTAACTCTGCCGGCGCGTTCCTGTTAAAGGAACTTCCGCTGGGCTCACCTTACAGTATAACTGTAGAGGCTATGGGTATGACCGCTCAAAAGCAAACAGGATACTCGCTTAACCAGGGCGACCTGCTGCAGGTAACCTTTGCTATGCAGAACAAGGTTAACGAACTAAACGTGGTAGAAATTAAATCGCCTGCGTTACGCAACAAGGTAGAAAATATAGGTTCCTCAACCGCAGTTACCGCAAAGGACATTGCTAAGCTACCCGTAAACGGACGTAACTTTAGCTCGCTGGCAGATCTTTCTCCACTAAGCGCGGGCAGCAGCCTCAACGGCCAGCTGGCATCGGCAACTAACTACACCATCGACGGTATGGCTGCACGCGGTACCATCTCCGGTGGTTTGCCAACCGGTGCTTACTCTATATCGCTGGAAGCGGTGAGGGAGTTCCAGGTGGTAACCAACCAGTATGATGTTACTTACGGTAATGCAGGTGGCGGTACTATCAGTACAGTAACTAAGTCGGGTACCAACGTATTATCCGGTAGCGCGTTCACTTACGGTCGTGCAAACTGGCTTTCCAGCCCGTATGGTCTTAACGGATTGAAACGTAACCAGTCGTTCTCTACTTACCAGTACGGGTTCTCTTTAGGCGGTCCTATCGTGAAAGACAAGGCACAGTTCTTTATAGCATGGGATCACCAGGCCGATTCACGCCCGCTATACATTGCCAACATCCAGTCGGCAGATGATGAGAAACGCTACAATGTTACCCAGGCTACATTGGATAATTACTTGTCAATTGCCCGTTCTAAATATGGCGTGGCCAACACACCGCAGTTTGGCCAGTTTGATAAGTTTAAGAACACACACGCAGGCTTTGCCCGTATAGACTGGCAGATCAACTCCAAAAACTTGTTCACCATTCGTGATAACTTTATTTACGATTTGGATAACCAGTCTGATGGCGACAACACATCCATCAATATTTACGAAGTATACAGCACCCGCAAGAGCATGAACAACAGCATTATGGCATCTTTGCGTAGCATACTGAGCCCGACATTAACCAACGAGTTGAAAATTCAGCACTATTGGGAATACAATAAACTGTTTGCTAATAGTCAGCTACCTGCAGACAATATCCCGCGTGCTATTGTACAGAACATATCTTCTGCAGCGGCGGATGGTTCAACTTATACAACAGCTATACAATTAGGCGGTCAGCGTTATGGCGGCGACTACTTCAACAACAACGTAGTACAGCTTACTAATAACGTTTACTGGACCAAAGGCAAGTACAACTTTACCTTCGGTGGTGGTTTGTCGTTCACTAACCAAAACTCAATCTACGGCAGCGAGATAAATGGTCGATTTTACTTTACCGGCCTTACCAACTTTAATAACCTTACCCCATACCGTTATGCAAGGGACATCTACACATCTGATGACAGGAATATAAAATTCAACATACTTGCCCCTAACCTTTATGCGCAGGTACAAACAACATTGTTCCCGGGTTTCGACCTGACAGCTGGTGTTCGTTTAGACTACACCGACTACCTGGACAGGGCAAACTACAACCCGGTTGTTGACCGTACACTGGGCCTTAACACCTCCAACAAGCTTACCACCCTGCAGGTGCAGCCAAGGGTACAGGCTACCTGGGATGTTGGCCAGAACGGCAGGGACATTATCCGCGTAGGTGGTGGTATTTTAGGTTCAGCCTTGAACCCGTACTCCATGATTAACAATATGTTGTTTGATGGCAGCCACATCCTGAGTGTTGACCTTACCGGTAACCTGGTGCCAACGCCAAACTTTCCGGCATACCGTAAAGACCCAAATTCTGCTCCCGGTGCCGACCTACTGGCAAACGCCAACATACCTAAGCTGGCTACAATTAACATGAATGGTAAAGATGCTAAAGTGCCTACGGTTTATAAAGCTAACGCATCTTACTCGCACTTCTTTGCACAGAACTTCCGCGTAACCTTAAGCGGTTACTTAAGCCTTGGCCGTAACAACTACACCTACCTGGACCAGAACATGGTTGACGCTCCTTACTTCCGCATAGCTGCTGAAGATAACAGGGGCGTGTATGTGCCTGCAAACACCATTGACGTTAAAAATGGCTCGGCCGACTGGACACAAGGCCGTAAGACTACCGAGGTAGGCCGCGTGCTGGAGCTGCAGAGCATAGGCAGGGTGAACCAGATGGCTTTTGTTATGGATGCTTATTACAGGTACTACAAACAGGGCGAGATTTCGGTATCATACACCTGGAACCAAACTAAAGACAATACCTCATACAATGGTAACGTAGCCAACACTGCCACGCTGAACCAGTATGTAAAAGATGATCCGCGTAACCTTGGTCCGCTAAGCTACTCTGATAACCACTTCCGTAGCAAGATAGTTGCTTATGGCAGCTCGCCAACCTTCCATGGCTTTAGCGCAGGTGTAAGGTTCTCTGGCCTTGCCGGTACCCGTTATTCAATGGTGGTGAATGGTAACGTTAACGGCGACTTTGTTGCCAGCAACGACCTTGCTTACATATACGACCCGAATGCTGCGTCTACACCGCAATACCTTAAGGATGGTATCAATGCTATCCTGAACAACCCTAAGGTAGAGGAGAGCATGAAAACGTACATCCGCAACAGCTTTGGCAAAATTGCTGAACGTAACGGAGGTGTGAATCCTTTTTATGGCGTAGTTGATTTACGATTGCTTAAAAAACTAAATATCTACAAGAAACAGTACCTTGAGCTATCTGTCGATTTGTTCAACGTAGCCAACCTGCTTAACAAGGAGTGGGGCGTAAACCACAACGTTGGTACAACATCGGTATACACTATCAAGAACTTTGATGCTGCTGCTAAACAGTACGGGTACTCAGTTAATACTAATGCTGGTGTATCAAACCTGAGCGGTAACCCTTACCAGTTCCAAATTGGTGTGAGATACGGCTTCTAAACAGTAAGCTAATAATACCAGCGGGGCTGCTCATTTAAGAGCAGCCCCGCTTTGTTTGATAGAGACAGCCGCTGTCACATTCCTGTTGCACTAATTTCCTTTTACCTCAATATCTTTCTTGTAAATTAATCTTTAGCATTACCTGCATGGTTAACATATAGTTAACATAAACATAATGAAAGTATAACTACCTTCTTTATAGTATTTAAATTATTGTATATCAAATGTTTATGGCGTAAATTTTACTTCTAAAATCCGCTCTGACCGCCGGTAAGGCGCTCCCTTATTTTCTATCTCTGTTAATGTCCTCACCTTTGCGCCTGATTAAACCCAGGCTTACAATAAGATACTATAACAGCGATATGAATAAACTTCTACAGCTCCTTTTTCCCCTACTATTTTGTGCGATAGCTGCAAACGCAGGCAATATAAAAGGCCACGTATATGATAAAAAAACCGGCGAGCCGCTTGTTGGTGCGACCGTCACTTTAGATAAAGCAAATAAAGCCACAAGCACCGGTCTGGACGGCTCATTCGAATTAAAGAACGTACCCGAAGGCGCTGCTAGCCTGCGCGTTTCGTACATAACATACAAAACAGTTTCGCGCGAGGTAAATGTAACATCGGCCACCACAACAATAAAAATATACCTTGAACCCGGCGGTAAGGACCTGCAGGAGGTGACTGTGCGCGCCAGCAATGTTAACGGAGCCAGCGACAGGGACGCACGCCGGATAGAGCAAAACGCTAATCAGGTGATGAACATTGTTTCGGGCAAAGCCATTGAGGTGTCGCCTGATCTTACTGTAGCCAACGTTATGCAGCGTGTTTCAGGGGTATCCATCGAGCGTAATAGCAACGGCGATGGCCAGTATGCTATACTGCGTGGTATGGACAAACGCTATAACTACACGCTGGTGAACGGCGTAAAAATTCCTAGTCCTGATAACAGGTACCGTTACGTACCGCTGGACCTTTTCCCATCAGACCTGCTGGACCGTTTAGAGGTTTACAAAACCCTTACGCCAAACCTGGAAGGTGATGCGGTTGGCGGCGTGGTTAACATGGTGATGAAGAACGCGCCGGATCACTTCCAGATAAATGCTAATATAGCAGGCGGTTATAATCAATTATTTTTCGACCGTAACTTTACCAGCTACGATGCATCAGGCATTAGCCACAAATCGCCTTATGAAATAAACGGCCGTACTTACAACGCAACTCAAAATGATTTTGCAAAAGGAACGCTCGACTACACCTCCAAAAAGCCGGCACCCAATGTGGTTGGCAGCATGTCTATCGGTCAGCGTTTCTTTGATAGTAAACTGGGCATTATAGTAGCGGGCAGCTACCAGAACACCTACCGTGGCAGCAACAGCACGTTCTACAATTCATCTGTTGATGCAACCGATACTTATGCCAAGATCACGAGCCAAAGCTACCGCGAGTATTCCGAGCAGCAGAAACGTTTAGGCTTGCACGGAAAAGTTGATTATGTTTTTGACAAGAACAACAAGATTAGCCTGTACAATGTGTACGTAAACCTTAAAAATCAGCAGCTGCGCGATCAGGTAAATACCACCTACAACAACATCTACACAGCAAGCGGCGGTGACAATGCCGAGCTGGTTTACAGCACCCGCAGCAGGTTAACAGAGCAACAGATATACAACACCACGCTGCATGGCGATCATAAGTTTTTTGACAGCAAGTTTAAAGTACAATGGTCTGGTGTGTATTCATCAGCTCAAAACGAAGTTCCGGATAATACTACGATAAGCTTGAACGGCTTACGCACCAATGGGGTGGATACTCGTTTGTCGCTGGTGAACACCAACCCGGTTGAGCGCCGCTGGGAACGCAATACAGATGAAGACAAAGCCGGTTACCTGGATTTGACTTACACTGTTAAAAGCGGCGAAAACAAGATAGACTTTATGGCCGGCGGTTTATACCGCGATAAGCAACGCAGCAGCTTCTTTAACAAATACAACCTCTTTACGCCGCTTAAAGCTGATGGTAAAGCACCATTATACGGAGTAGATTTCCAGAACTACACCGATCTTAACCTTACGGTAAGCAACCCTCAAGGTGGTGTGGCCAACTCACTTACCTATGATGCTTCGGAGAAAACCGGCGCAGGTTATGGCATGTTTAAACTTACCTCAACTAAGCTGGAGGTAATTGCAGGTGCAAGGGTAGAGCATACCGATCAGGGTTATAGCCTGTTGTTCCCGCAGGGTGAATCGCGCCCTACTGGTAGCCAGGTGTACACCGATGTTTTGCCAAGTGCAACAGTTAAGTACCACCTTACAGATAAAGCGCAGTTGCATGCATCGTATTACAAGGCACTAAACCGTCCTGGTTTTTATGAGATAGTACCAAGTAAGGTAGTGAACGAAGAATACGAGGAACGTGGTAACCCGGACCTTAAACGTTCCCTTGCAGACAACTACGATCTGCGTTACGAATTATTCCCGGGTGCGTCAGAACAGTTATTGGTAGGCGCGTTCTACAAACGCATAAAAGACCCTATTGAATACACTTTCCAGCCGGATGCAGTTCGCGGTCAGGATATTTATTACACACCGGGCAACTTTGGTACAGCCAACAACTACGGCGCGGAGATAGATTATATTAAGTTCTTCAATAAAATTGGTGTTAAAGCTAACTACACCTACACGCATTCACGTATTACTACCCCAAAAACGTCAAGAAGGATAAACTCTGCAACAGGCGACATCGAACCCTTCCTGGTAAATCAGTCACGCCCGCTTTATGGACAGTCTGAGCACATTGCAAACCTATCTGTGCTGTACAAGGACACGAAACATGGCTGGGATGTGCAGTTGGCAGGCGCTTACACCGGTCCGCGTATCAATACCGTATCGCAGTTCCTCAACAACGATTTATGGCAGAAAGGCTTTATACAGGTAGATGCCTCAGCCGAGAAACGCTTCAGGAACAACGTCAGCGTATTTGTAAAAGCAGGTAACATTGTGAACACACCTGCCAAGCTTTACATAAAAGGTACAAACCCCGCCAATAATGATATTAAAGAAAAGCTGGTATCTAACGGGCAGACTTTGATACGCGCCGATTATTACGGACAAAGCTATTTGCTGGGTGTGAGATATAAGTTCAACTAAGGGTAAGACATCATTTAAGAAGAGAGATATGAAATTGAAACAGATATTAGCAGCGTTAGCAATAAGCGCAGTAGCCTTAAGCGGCTGCGAGAAGGCCAACAAGTATGTAGATACCACACCTGAGAACGGTTCCGCAATTGGAGAGGTATCCGGCGTATGGACAAAGAACAGCGTTCATGAAATTAAAGGTGATATTATTATACCGGAGGGAAAAAGCCTTACAATAGAAGAAGGTGTAACCGTATTAATGGATGTAACTGCCAAGCCGGAGATTGTTGTTAAGGGTAATTTATACTCGTTAGGTACCGTTGATAAACCAATAAAGTTTACGGTAAGTGATGCTTACCGCACTGCTGAAAATAAGTTTGGCAAACTGTGGGGCGGCATACTTGCTGCGCCAACCTGTGCCGAACTGGTGCTGGACCACACTATTATAGAGTACGGCGGAGCAACCACGTCAGATGCATCAACATCTGTAAAGATGGGCTTATACAAAGCAGTTGCCGGTGAGAACCTGCCTGCGCTTTGGTTCTCTAATGTGAACGGAAAGCTTGTGGTTGTGAACAGCACCTTCCGCAATTTACAGGAAGACTGTACTTACATTGAGGGTGGCAAGATCATCTTTTCGAACAATACCTTCTACACTACAGGTGTAAGCGGTGGCGAGGCCATGAACTTTAAATCGGGCTGCTTGGCCGACGTTGCTTACAATGTTGTTTACAGCACCAATACCAACGCGCTAAAGCTATCAAATGCGGGCGACCGTACCCCACAGGCATACATTATTGCCTACAACAACACTATGGTGAACACGGGTTGGAGAAGGCCGACGGCTAAAGGTGGTTCAGTATGGCTCGAAGCTACTGTGCGTGCCGATCTTTACAATAACCTTTTCGCAAACACCCGTTTTGGTGTGAAACGCGATCCGAAGAAACCGGAAGACAACCGCAGTAAATACAGCAACAACTACTACTATGGTTATGATCAGGCTACAGTTGATCAGTTCCAGCCGGGCAAGAACGACGTGATTGCCGGTGTTAATGATGTAAAAGGCACAAAGGCTGGTGAAAACGATCCTAAATTTGTGAACTATCCGTTAACCACTGCGGTAAGTAACGCTGATTACGACACCAATTGGGATTTTCACTTGCAGGGGAGTTCACCGGCGTTGAACAAGGGCACGCTGAACTTTACCCGCCATCACAAAGCAGGTATTACCCTTACCAATGGTATAACCTATACATCGCCAGAACCTGCGCTGTATGTTGGGGCGTTTGGTACCAAATTCTAAAGAACCACAAACAAAACTGAATAACTGGAGGCCGGCAAGTAGTTGCCGGCTTTTCTTTTTAATGCTTCTTTCCGCCTGCGAACTTTTGCTCGCCTGCTTCTATTTTCAGTGGCAGCTTGTTTTCATCCGGCGGTTTTGGGCAGGAGTAACCGCTGCTGAATGCGCAATAGGGATTGTATGCTTTGTTAAAGTCGAGCACCAGCATGTTGTTCTTAATGTCCTGTGTACTCAGGTCAATATACCTGCCGCCGTCGTAGGTTTCGGCGCCGTTTGTGTCATCAGTAAAGGGCAGGAATAGGTAATTGGCGTACTGCGGTATTTTGGCAAGTGCCGTGCTTTTGTACAGGGTAAGTTGCAGGGGCTTTCCTTTAAGTGTAAACTTCAGGGTAGCGTATCGTACATACTCGCTTTGGGTGCCGCTGAATACCGGCATCATAAACAACGCTTCGTTATTTAGTACCTCCACCTGAGCGGTAACCCGGTAAGTGCTGTCGGCGTCGTAAAAACGTAAAAGCGCCAGGTCTTCCTTTTTCAACGGAGAACGTGCATCGCTCAAAAAGTCGGCCTTATACTTGTTCCGGAACTCTTCTATTTGTGTTTTATGGTCCTGTGCAAAGCCGTTGATGCAAAGCATCGCAAAAAAGATAAAAAGGAGATTCTTCATAGTTTTAGCTTGATGATGATCTGTTAATACTTCATGTATTCGGTAAATACCTGCTGCAAAAAGGCTTTACCATACAACAGCGTGCTATCTATTGTGGCCTGGGGTAGTTTACGGTTTTCTACGTAACTTATCCGCTTGCCGGCATTATCATAGGTGACAGCCTGCTGTGGTGTTTTAAAGCCCATTCCGTTGTCCCAATCGAAAAAGGCAAATGGCTTGCTGTACGGGTTCAGCAGGTTTTTAGACCACTTAAATTGTTTATGCGGAATGTTTAACTGTGCCAGCAGGGTGGCTGCCATATCGGTTTGCCCGCCCAGTTTGTTTATGTGTTTGCCGCGGTATGCTGGTTTTATCACATCACCAAAAAACAACATCGGGATGTGGTACTTGCGTGGGTTATACGGTTCCGAATGATCCAGCGGAAGACGGTGACCGTGGTCTGCAATCAACACAAACAAAGTATTTTTGTACCAGGGTTGTTTCTTGGCCAGGTCGAAATACTCCTTCAGGCTCGCATCGGTGTAATAAGCTGTACTGCGGAACTTATTGGGCAGGTCTTCGCCGGGAAAGTGTGGTTTCACCGGGACTTCAAAGGGCTCGTGATTGCTAAGGGTTTGCACATAGCTGAAGAAAGGCTGCTGCTGCCCGGTAAGATATTGCACGTTACGCTTCAGCAGTACATCGTCATGCGCCCCCCACTTGGAGTTCATCTCTTTGGCAGCAAAGTTCTGCTTGTCTACAATCTCTTTAATGTGGTGGCTTAGCAGGTAAGCCCGAAAGTTCATAAATTCGCTTTCACCGCCGTAAAAATAGGAGGTATGGTAATGCTCATCTGCAAATACACTGCTTAGTGCGGGCAAATGTTCCTGCCGTGCATTATCAATCACGATGGTGCGAAGGGCCTGCGACGGAAAGGCGCTCATAATGCCGATCATGCCTTTATCAGTACGGTCGCTGGTGGCGTAAATACTGTCGAACAGCACGCCTTGTTTTATAAACTGCTCAAAGTTTGGCGCGTCCCCCTTTTCACCGCCGAGCGACGCGATCAGGTCTGCAGTAAAACTTTCCAGCTGAAAAATTACCACGTTTGGCCTTGTGGTGGTCAGCAGCATTTCGGTGGTGTCTTTTTTAACCGCGTACATGCTGTCCACCAATGCAGCCGCTTTGTCAGCAGGCATAAAAAGGTAAGGATTCTCCGGGTTCTGCACGCTTTCAGTGGTATTTTGCAGCAGGTTCCATTCGGTGTTTAAGGCACATTGGTTTAGTATAGGCTTATCGCTAAAATAGGCGTTGCTCTGGCTCATGGGGGCCAGCTGCAGCCCACCGCGAATAACTACCAGGTTAAGCCCGAACAGCACCACAAATATTAGCGGCTTGGCTATAAACGGAACAGATGGCTTTCTGAATTTGTAATCTATAATGTATTCTGACAGTAAAGCACCTGTTACCAGCAGGCCTATACCAATACTTAAACTAAGTGCGATAGGAGATGAGCTGCTGGAAGCCAATCCTTCTTTAGGCGCATCAAAAAAGTTAGCAAACACCCGGTACGTAACCTTGGTGCCCCATTCCCGGAAGATATTGAGATTTACGATGGCTATTAAGGCTATCAAAAATAGCACGGTATATACATACACCCTAAGCCATACCGGTTTAATGTGCTTCTTAAAAAACCAGCCAATACCAAACACCAGGAGGGGGATAACAGCGATGTATCCCGCGGCAGATGCATCCATCCGCATGCCATACAAGTAGGCTTGCAGCACTTCGCCGGCGCTTACGCCGCGCAGGTTATCCTTAAAGTAAAGTACAAATGCAGTTCGGGTAAAAACGCCGAACAAAGTCCAGAATAAAAGGAAGCGGCAAAAGCTGATCAGGGTTTTTAACATCGGGGCTCAAAATTAGGCATTTAATGTTGATGTTAAAATGCGGTTAACCTTTGCGCCACAGTAAACGCTAAGCTTTCGTTATCTCTTCCAGCACGCTGCACAACGTCCGGATCTCCTCCTCGGTATTGTAGTAATGCACGGATGCTCTTACTGTTGCTGCAAGGTGGTGCTTGTTCATGTAAATTAGGGTGGAGATTGCTTTGGCAACAGAAACATTAATTTGCTTTGCTGATAGCCTGGTTTTTACTTCTGCTGCATCTATGCCGGCTACAGAAAAGGTTACTATACCACACTGCATACTGCCAATGTCATGTACGGTTATGCCGTCTATATTACGCAGCTCTGTACGCATCAAACTTGCCAGGTGTTGTATACGCATCCATATCTTATCCAGGCCTATAGCAAGCGCGTAATCAATTGCTTTACCCAGCCCAAGTGTAAGTGCACGGCTTTTCTCGTACAATTCAAACCGCCGTGCATCGGGCCTTGCTTTGAAATCGTCTTCGCTTACCCACTCGGCGGCAAGGCTGTCCATCAGTATGAGCTTCAATTTGTCCTGCACGGCTTTGCGCACGTATAAAAACCCGGTGCCCCGCGGCGCGCGCAGGTATTTGCGGCCGGTTACAGATAGCATGTCGCAGCCTATCGACTCAACATTCACCGGGAGCTGGCCCGCGCTTTGGCAGGCATCTACCAGGTAAAGGATGTTGTGCCTGCGTGCTATTTGCCCAATCTCCGCTATGGGCATCATGCCGCCCGATGTAGAAGGTATGTGCGTTACCGCTATCAGTTTTGTTTGCGGATTAATGGCATCCTCCAGCGCCCGGAGGGAGTAATCGCCGTTTTCATCGTTAGGGATAAGTGTTATTTTGATGCCGTGGTTCTTGCGCGCATTTATAAAGCCCATTAAATTGGTAACGTACTCCATCTCGGAGATGATCACTTCATCCCCCGGCTTAAAGTCGATACCATTGAACAGCAATCCCCAGCCCACACTCGCGCTCTCCACTATTGCTACTTCTTCCCGGCCGGCGTTTATCAGTTGTGCAATCAGGTCATAAGTGCGGTCGAGCTGGGCGGTGTACTTAGCTTCCGTTTCGTAACCACCGAAAACTGCTTCTTCGTCCAGGTAAGCCTTAACGGTATCTACAACAACATCCGGCGGTAAGGATGATCCCGCATTGTTAAAATGTATGCGTTGTGCGGTGCCTTTCGTTTCGGCACGTAGCTGTGCTATTTCGGCGTCGGTTAATGGTAAGGGCTGGTTCATACCGCCAAAGTAATGGCTATATAGTTAGCAGGCAACTGTTTCGGCAAAAATGAATTTATGCAGACCCTATGATCAGGTACTTCGCAGTTTAAGATCGTAAGGAACGATACCATCGCAAAACAAATAGGAATACGTTTTAGCATTTGGGGCAGGTAACAATTGCTATCTTGAGGAGTTTATAAAAGAGCCTTACCATAAGGTTGTTTTTCATTTACCTGGCGTTGCGATTATGAACGGTTTTTTGCTGATTTTTGAAGATCGTATAAAAGATTTTTGGGAGAAATATACCGAAGCGGAGATGCAGGAGCTCTTTGCCGATATACTTACCTACGCTAATGCCAACCCGCAGGCCTTTGTAAAGGAACTGGAGCAGGTACAATTTGATCCGGTTTTGCAGCCCCTCCCAATAGTACTTGAAGCGCTTTCGAGAGATTCGGATAAGTGGGGGGAGTTTTTTGTCAACCTGCTGAATACCATCCTGGTTAAAGCAAAATCGTCTGCCAATCCGCAGGAGATGGTAGATAACCTGATAGAGTTTGCGCATATAGAAACCCATCCTAAGCTATTTGTAAAGCACGTGGCAAAACGGCTGCACCAGGAACTGACCGACGATAATCTGTACACCAAGAGCGCGGCTATATCCATGCTGCCCAACTACCTGGATAACCCCGTAGTAGTAGATAAAGAGGATATTATACAGGAGCTGCAAAACAAGCTCAGGAACCCTAAATGGCAGATACGCTATCTTGCCTATATCTCCCTCAAAAAGTTCAACTTACTCCCTCCGGATTACAGCTTGTCGTTTACCGATAAGCTGCTGAGAATGTATAAGGGCAGGCCGCTTACGTATTAAACAATCCTCTTGCTATTTGCATATTTTATTTAACTTAGGGCTACCAACCAAACCTTTAAAAAATGATTGATACAGAAGAGTTGCTGCCCGAAGTAACATCTATAGATGCAAAAGTATTTCTTGCAAAACATGTGCGATTGGCCACTTTTTTAGGCGGCCCCATAGCTGGAGGATACATAATTGCCGAGAATTATAAAGCCTTAAACGATTACCGCATGGCAAAAAATACATGGGCGGTTACCCTATTGGTAACGGTTGCAGTTTTTGGTGCCATCCTATACTTGCCCGGAGTATCGCGCTTGCCATCTGTCTTTTTCCCACTATTATTTAGTTTAGCAGGTTACCAGCTCACAGTTATTTTACAGGACAAGCGGTTATACGCGTATATGAATAATGGCGGTACCGCATACAATTGGGGCAGGCCAGTAGTCGTAAGTTTAATAGCATGTGTGGTGCAACTCTTTTTAATTTTTATCGTAGCTATAGCCAGCGACATGACAGCGCTGCTGCATTAAGATAGGCTCCATCCACCAACGGAATTAATTTAAGGTCACGCTAAGCCAAAAACGCAGCTTCATCCATGCTCGCCAACTTTAGTGTATGTGTTCAACAAACGGTTGAATAGTTCGGCTATAAGCTATACCATGTAGAGGCCTTCCCGATTTTTTACTTTATTGACAAAGCCGGGAAAATTGCGGAAGTAAAACTCGGGTATGACGATAATTTCGAAAAAGAAGCAACGCTGATAATCGATTCCCTGCTAAAGAAATAAACTTGTACGGGTTCTATCATGGCGTGTATACGTGCTGGTCAGTCACGTATACACGCGCAAAAAGTGTAACACCGTCGAAAAAGCTGTATCATGGTTCCAAAAACTGTAACACGGTTTTTTGTTAAAATTTTGTTATAGAGGTCTTTAAGTGTTTTTCGTCCTAAAAAAGTGTAACAGGTGTAACACGCTGCCGTGTTACAGTGCGTGGTGTTACCAGTGCTTGTCGGCCAATTCTCTCCTGTCTACGTTCTCGGTAGTATTAGGCGACTTGTTGTAAGCCAGGTAGTATACGTAACGGTTGTTCTTGTTAAGGCCGGGCATCAGCTTATTAATAGCCTTGCGTACCTGCATGTTCTCGTAGCTGATGCCGGCGGTATCTTTAAACGGTATATGCGAAAGGTAGCTGATAATGGGAAAGCTGCCCTCGCCGGTAGATTTGTTGTAAAACCCAATGATCCTGGGCTTGGTACTCACCTCTTCAACAATCAACGGGAACTTGTATAGCTTGTTGGCGTCATCAGCAACCTGCCGGTAAAACTCCTTTATTTCTGCATCGTTTTTGTATTGCCAGATCTCGCTGGGGCTTAATGCGGTAACCGCCAGGGTAGCCTGGTGTAAAGCATCTACGGTATAGTGATTTTGATAGCTTTTTTTAGCCTGGATATAAAGTTCCTGCGCAGTCTTGCCGTTAAACGTGAACTTACCTATGCTAATAGAAGCCAGCTTCCAGCCGTAATTGTAGTTGGCAAATGTGGCGGTTATCATCTCCTGGTCGGGTTGTTTTTTATTAACGGGCGTAAACATGGCAATGTACATTTCCTCCGCATCGGCCAGGAAGATGAGTTTATGCGGATTAGTTTTGTCGGCAGCGGTTATGGTATCATAGCCAATGTACTTGTTTATGGTGTAGTACTCTTCAAAGCGGGTGAAGCTGTCTACCACCATACGGTGCCCAATATTGCCCGCGAGCGCGTAAAAGTTTCCGTTCTCCAGCAGTTCTTTCGAAATAACGTCTTCCAGGCCCTTGTGGTCCCCTTTTTTCATCATCGCGAAAACCTTGTTGTTAAGCTCCTGAAGGTCCTCGCGCTTGCCTGATTTTATCTGGTCGTTTTTCCATGCGCCAACATCCGGACTACAGCTTTGGAAAAACAAAAGGATTGCGCATAGGAAAAGATAAGGGGAAAAGGTTTTCATGGGTACGAATATAACTGCCCAAGCATTATACAACAACCTTATTTAACTAATTTTGAAAGATGAACAAGCGGTGGTTATCAAAGGGCAATATCTGGAACGCGGTGTTAATAATAGCACTGCTGGTACTGGTATTCGTACCGGCTGCAAAAGCATTACTGATACGCGGCTTAATGGGAGTGGGGCTCTTTAACCCAGATGTCAATACAGCTGAAAATACAAAAGCTCCGGCCGCTCCGGAAATGATCTTCATCGACCGTAACGATAAAGCCATCAGTCTTTCTCAGTTGAGAGGTAAAGTGGTGGTGCTGAACTTCTGGGCAACCTGGTGCCCGCCGTGTCTTGCCGAGATGCCATCATTAAATGGTTTGCAGCAACAGTTCAAGGGAAACAATAACGTGAGCTTTGTAATGGTGGATGCAGATGGTGAACTCCCCAAATCGGCTAAGTTTATGGCTGATAAAGGCTATCAACTATTCGTTTACAGGATGGATGATATGCCAGGTACTGTATTTGCCGGCTCGTTACCGACAACAGTTGTCATCAACAAGCAAGGCAAGATCGTGTTCCGGCATGAAGGTACAGCTAACTACAACAGCGACGACATGGTTGATTTCATTAAGAAATTGTCTCAATAATAATTAATCGATCTACGCTGTTGTCATTTCAATTCCTCAAATTAGTGCTTTAAATCAGCCCCGTAATGAAAATTTTTAACATCGTTTTTTGTGTTCTTTTTATATTGTTTGCTGCACTGCAATACAACGACCCGGACCCGTATGTATGGGTACCCATTTACCTGTATAGCGCGGGATTATGCTACCTCGCATCAAAAAAACAGTTTTATCCTAAAGCTTACCTTTTTGGCATAGTTGTTTATGCTTTATATGCGGCTTACCTGTTTTTTGATAAAACCGGTGTATTGGACTGGATAGACGAGCATCATCACGAAAGCATGGTACAAACCATGAAGGCCGAAAAGCCCTGGATAGAAGAATCGCGGGAGTTTTTTGGATTAGTGATATTGATTGTTGTTATAGCCATAAACTGGGCGTA
Source organism: Mucilaginibacter terrenus (assembly GCF_003432065.1). Lineage (NCBI taxonomy): Bacteria > Pseudomonadati > Bacteroidota > Sphingobacteriia > Sphingobacteriales > Sphingobacteriaceae > Mucilaginibacter > Mucilaginibacter terrenus. The sequence continues at coordinate 1,006,681 of NZ_QWDE01000002.1, forward strand.
TTCAAAGCGTGTGGCAAAGCCGGCAGATAAATAAAATCAATTATGAAATACAGGACCCTAGGGAATACATCAGAACAACTTTCGGCTGTTGGGCTTGGTTGCATGGGTATGAGCCACGCCTACGGCGAGCCGAACGACGAAGAATCAATAGCGACACTTAACCTGGCGCTGGAACTGGGCGTGAACTTTTGGGATACCGCCGATGTTTACGGCAGCGGTGAGAATGAAAAGCTGATATCGCAGGTATTAACGCCTAATCGCAACAAGATTTTTCTGGCAACAAAATTCGGTTTCAGAGCCGATGTAAGCGGTAAGCTGTCAACTTTTGATGGTTCGCCTGCTTATATAAAAACTGCCGTTGAAGCAAGCCTTAAACGCCTGCAAACAGACGTGATAGACTTGTATTACGCCCATCGTATTGACCCGAACGTACCGGTGGAAGAAATGGTAGGTGCCATGGCCGATCTGGTAAAAGAAGGGAAGGTGCGCTACATAGGCTTGTCGGAAGCATCGGCTAATAGCATCAGGCGGGCGCATGCAGTACATCCCATTGCTGCCCTGCAGAGCGAGTACTCCTTACTAACCCGTGATGTAGAGAGCGAGATACTGCCGCTGTGTAAAGAGTTGAACATATCGTTCGTTCCTTTTAGTCCGCTGGCAAGGGGACTGGTCACCAACAAACTCAACCTTGATGAACTAAAAGAGGGCGACTTCCGCAAGACATTGCCGCGTTATCAGCAGGAGCATGCCGACAATAACACGCGCCTGGCGCAGGGCTTTGCGGAAATAGCGCAAGAAGTAGGATGTACTCCAGCGCAACTGGCTATAGCGTGGGTACTAAGCCATGGCGAAAACATTATCCCGATACCGGGTACCAAGAAGCGTAAGTACCTGGAAGAAAACGCCGGCAGTGCCGATGTACAGCTAACGCCGGAAAACCTGGAGGAAATTGAATCGCTGCTGAAGAAATATCCAAATGTTGGCGACCGGTACAACGAAGGTAACTGGAAGTTTGTCGACAGGAACTAACAATGCAACTTAATGCAAAACTTTAGTCCGGGTGTCCAATCCGCGCAACCTCACTTGTTATTGCAGTATAAATATCAAACAGTAACAATTTAATTTAAAGCAAAATGAACGAGTATGTTTTAATTATGAGGCACGAGGACGGATCAAAGATTGCCTCGCCCGAGCAAATGGAAATTTGGATGAAACAAACTATGGACTGGATTGGCGGTATAGCAGCCCAGAACAAGTTTGTTGGCGGCACCGGTCTGCCTTTTGATGATGCGCGAGTAGTGGGTAGTAATGGTGTAGTAACCAACGGCGCTTTTGGAGACATTAAGGAAACCATTGGTGGCTTTATTACCGTACGAGCCGATTCGGTTGAAGAAGCGGTGGAATTTGCAAAGGGCTGCCCGGTATTACAAGGGCCTGGCAACACCATGGAGGTGCGCCGGATAGCTAAGAATGATGGTGCACACTAACCATCCTTTAGCGGACAATGGAAACATTGGCCGCTAACATTTATACGTCATGGAGCAAACCCAGCTAATACCGCACCTTTTCCGGACCGAGTTCCGTAAAATAACAGCGGTGCTTTGCAAGTCGTTCGGGATAGAGAATATTACCGTCGCAGAGGATATCGCAAGTGACACCTTTCTCTCCGCAATGGAGGTGTGGCCTTACAAAGGAGTGCCTCCTAATCCTGCTGCCTGGCTTTATACAGTTGCCCGTAACAAGGCCAGGAATATGCTTACAAGAAACAAAGTATTTGCTGACAAGATTTCGCAGGAATTAAGCTCAGATGGCGCTTCAAAAACCTTTGAAATAGACCTTAGTCTCCAAAACATTGCGGACAGTCAGCTTCAAATGTTGTTTGCTATCTGCCACCCTACCTTAAGTGTAGAAGCGCAGATTGGCCTCGCGTTGCGTATACTTTGCGGCTTTGGTATTGATGAAATAGCCACCGCATTTATAAGCAACAAAGACACCATCAATAAACGGCTGTATCGCGCAAAGGAGAAACTTAGAGTAAACCAGGTAGCAATAGAATTTCCGCTGCAAGCAGAGATTGCCAAGCGACTTCCTGCGGTACTTACAACCATTTACCTGCTGTTTAATGAGGGTTATTATTCTGAGAGCAATAACCTGGTGTTGCGAAAAGACCTTTGCTATGAAGCCATGCGGCTGGCAGAGATGCTGCTGGCTTACCCACCTGCTGACTTGCCACAGGTACACGCTTTACTCGCATTAATGTACTTTCACGCTTCACGCTTTGAGGCGCGGCTCGGTACAACAGGCGAATTAATTTTGTACGAAGATCAGGATGAAACACTTTGGGACAAGCAACTGATAAGTGAAGGCGCGCGGCATCTGCACATGGCATCAACAGGAGCACAGCTATCCAGGTATCATTTAGAAGCCGGTATAGCTTACTGGCATACCATTAAAGAAGACACGGTTGCTAAATGGGAGAATATCCTGCATCTTTTTAACCAGTTATTGGCTTTACAGTATTCGCCGGTGGCTGCTCTTAACCGCACCTATGCCCTTGCTAAATTGCGCGGCAATGAAGCGGCAATAGCCGCCGCCGAGCAGCTGCAGCTTAATGATAATCCATTTTATTTTGCTTTGCTTGGAGAGTTGTACAGAGATGTAGATAGTGTACTATCGCGCCAAAACTTCACGTTGGCACTGGGCCTGGCTAAAACGGATGCCGACAGGCAACAATTAAACAGGAAGCTCTCCCTGCTGGTTTAATGCTAACAGGCAAGCGAATGATGCAAACAAAACGCTTGTGCAGGCATTTCTTAAACATGGATAATAAAGGCAACTATTTTTCGGGAACCAGCAACCTTGTGTTGCCCGTGCGCAATAAGGAAGCGTATCCGCCGGAGTACCGCGATAAAAGCCGTCTCACATTTTATGGATCGTTGTTTACCAGCCTGGAGGTGAACAGCTGCTTTTATAGGTTACCCATGCATCGTACTGTAATAAAATGGGCAGGCGAAGTACCTGAAGGTTTCCGATTCACCTATAAGCTTTGGAAAGGTATTACCCACAACAAAGGGCTGGAATATAATTCAAACGATGTACACCGCTTTTTGAGTGTTATTGGCGGCGCAAACGAAAAAAAAGGTTCCCTGCTGGTGCAATTCCCGGCAAGTATTACCAGCGCTTGCCGCCTGCAAATGGAGCGTTTGCTGCAGGATGTGCACCACGCAAATACAGAAATTGGCTGGGACGTGGCGGTAGAGTTCCGCAGCAAAACATGGTACACCGAACCTGTGTTCGATCTGCTGCAGCAGCTTGGCATGACCGCGGTATTGCATGACATGCCCGCCTCTGCAACGCCCCTGCGCGAACAGGAAGCTGACTTTGTTTATCTGCGTTTTCATGGTCCTGAAGGTGGTTACCGCGGCAGCTACACCGACCAGTTTTTGTACGAGTACGCGCAGTATATTAACGAGTGGCTGGAGGATGGCAAGCGGGTTTATGCCTACTTCAACAACACCATGGGTGATGCCGTGCAAAACCTGATGACCTTAAATAGCTATGTTAACGGCGAAGAATAGCGCCCGTGTTTGTACCTTAGCAGCTTAAACATACAATAATGAACTTTAGCGTTACTAAATACCTGCTCATTATAATGCTTGCCGGGTCACTAGCCGGCTGCGGCGATAAGAACAAAGGCACAACCGACAATGTTGCGGCTGTAAAAGGCGACAGCACTGTAGCCGTAGGCCACGTAGACCCTAACGCGGGTAAACTGCTGGGCGTGTGGCACGACGCAACTATCCATACCGAAAAAGGCGAACAAATTGCCTATGAGTTGGTGGCTAAGGATGATAAGTACTATATGCAGGTAATTACGTTTACAGCTACAAATCTTACGGTTAACGATGCCCCACCTATATCTCCGTCAGCATCTGAATTAAAAAAAGATGGTGCCAGATACACTGCTATTGACGACCCGAGTCAGGCTTACGAGGTAGACAAAGCGGGCGACCTGTTAATTTACAACGGCGCCGAAATTGTTACCAAATGCAGTAAGCTGCTTTAGCGCGCAGTATCCTCATTCGTAATATCACCGTTACATAGCTTCTTTGCGTTTATCTTGGTTAAACCCAGGCGAGGTAGTATCGTCTATCCTAACAAATAAACAAAAGAAAATGAAAAAGATACTATTGATGATAACCCTTGTGCTTGGCCTGAATGTTTTAGCCCATGCACAAACCAAAGCACACCGCAACCCTGAACAAAGAGCAGAGCGTTTAACCAAAATGCTTTCTGCCAAACTTAACCTGAGTGCTGATCAGTCAACCAAAGTAAAAGCGATTTTTTTGGCACGCGCTACACAGTTGCAAACCATAAAAGCAGACACAGCTGATAGGAAAGCACATCGTGCGCAGGTTAAAAATGTGTTGGCCAATACCGATAAAGAATTATCGGCGGTATTCAATACCAGTCAAAAAGAAGAGTACACCAAACTTAAAGCTGATATCAAAAGCAAGTTTGGGAAACGTGGACGCTTTGGTAAAGGCGATGTAGCACGTAACGGCAAACGTTTCCATAAGAACCCCGAGCAGCGTGCAGAACGTATGACCGGTATGCTGCAAAAGAAGCTGAACCTGAACGCCGATCAGTCTGCCAAAGTAAAGGCTATCTTTTTATCACGTGCAGCTCATGTAGACAGCTTAAGGTCTGCTCAGCCTGCGGATAAGAAATTTGATCGTGGCGCCTTTAAAGAAGTGAAGCAAAAAACTGATAAAGAGATAAGCGCAGTATTAACTGCCGATCAGCAAAAAGCTTACGAGCAGCTTAAAGCACAAAGGAAAGAACATCACAAAAACCGTAAGGATGTGATGGCTCCTGCCGAAGGCAAATAAGATATTTTAGCCGCTACTATAACAATTTAAATCAACGGGCATCCTGTAAAAGGGTGCCCGTTTTTAATTACGTGCCATATAAAAAATATACCGTTACAAAGTATAACATTATATTAGTGCACTCAAACCTATGGGCATTATAGTTCCGCAACTACGTACTGTTAACGTTACCCGTTATGTAACACCGCTACGCGAGGGGGGCTCGCTGCCTGCCATTGCCGAAGCTGACGACGATTTTCTGTACGTTCTTAAATTCAGAGGAGCAGGGCAGGGGCCAAAGGCGCTTATTGCAGAACTTATAGGCGGCGAGATCGCCCGGGTTCTAGGGTTCCGTATTCCTGAACTGGTATTTGTAAACTTAGATGAGGCTTTTGGCCGAACCGAACCCGACGAAGAAATCCAGGATTTGTTAAAATTTAGCGTGGGCTTAAACCTGGCGCTTCATTACCTTTCCGGCGCCATTACTTTTGATCCTACGGTAACTTACGTAGAGACCAAACTGGCATCGCAGATTGTGTGGCTGGATGCATTACTCACCAATGTAGACCGTACTCCGCGCAACACCAATATGCTGATGTGGCACAAGGAACTTTGGCTGATTGACCATGGTGCTGCATTGTATTTTCATCACAGTATGGAGAAGTGGGAAGAGCAGGCGCTTCGCCCGTTTGTTCAGATCAAAGACCATGTGCTTATTCGTCGCGCTGCAGATCTGAAAGAGGTAGATAAAGAATTTAAAGCCATCCTTACGCCGGAACAAATAAACGCTATTGTAGCTATCGTTCCTGATGAATGGCTGAACGACCGGTCGTTCGAAACAGCCGATGAACAACGGCAGGTTTACGCCAAGTTCCTGAACACCCGGATTGCCAACTCTGATATTTTTGTAACCGAAGCACAACATGCAAGATCGCAGCTTATTTGAGTACGCCGTTATACGCGTAGTGCCCAGGGTAGAGCGCGAGGAGTTCATGAACGTGGGGGTGATACTGTATTGCAGCAAGCACAAGTACTTGAAGATGCTGTACAAGCTGGATGCAGATCGTTTGCTGGCCTTTGCTAAAGATGTTGATGTTGAAGTGATCGAACAAAATCTGTCGTCGTTCAAACGCATCTGCGATGGGGATAAAGATGGTGGTCCTATTGCCGAACTGGATGCACCATCGCGCTTTCGTTGGTTAACCGCGACACGCAGCACCGTAGTGCAAACCTCTAAGGTTCACCCCGGCTTCTGTAAAGATGGCGATAATGAATTGCAGAAGCTGTTCGATCAGCTGGTTAACTAAGATCTCACTATATCAAAATAAACTAAATCTCAAATCTCTCAAACATGAAATCCAAATTCCTGCTTATTCCGCTGGTGTTATTAGCCGCCTGTAAAGGACCCGCTAAAGAAACAACCTCAACCAACGCCGGTAACGACTCATCCGCTATTGCGCCAATCCAGGGTACATGGAAACTTATTTCCGCTACAAAGGTGACAAAGGGAGATACCTTGGTAACTTATCCTGAAAAAGGCCACAATGATGAAATGATTAAAGTTGTGAATGGCGATCATTTTGCATTTTTTAAACATGATCTTAAAGACGGCAGCAAGCCTATTTTTGATTCTGGTGCCGGCACCTATAGCTTAAGTGGCGATAATTACACCGAGAACCTGCAGTACTGCAACTACCGCGAATGGGAAGGTCATTCATTTGATTTTAAGGTTACCTTTAAGGGTGATACGCTGGTGCAAAAAGGCATAGAGAAAATAGACAGCCTTAAAATAGACCAGGAAATAGTAGAGACCTACGTCAAGATTAAGAAATAACAGTTGCTATGAAAAATTTCAAATTGAAGCTCTTAACGGTAGCTTTGTTATGCCTGTGCGTTAATATCGCGTTTTCACAAAGCAAAACACGCTTTAACGTCATCGCCTTTTATACAGCTAAAAGCGACCAGGCGCACATCAGTTTTGTGCATGAGGCTAATAAGTGGTTCCCTCAGATGGCTAAAAAGCTGAACTTTGGTTACGACTCTACCAACAACTGGAGCAACCTGAACGAAAAGTTCCTGAAAAAATACCAGGTGATCGTATTCCTGGATACCCGCCCGGAAGACCCGGCGCAAAGGGCCGCCTTTAAAAAGTATATGGATAGTGGCGGCGGCTGGATGGGTTTTCACTTTTCGGCATTCGCCCTTACCCCGTCAGACTTTAACCAGGACTGGGATTGGTACCATAACGAGTTCCTGGGTTCAGGGCAGTACGGCAGCAACACCTGGAGGCCGACATCGGCTTTCCTTAGGGTAGAGGATCGCAAACACCCGGCCACTAAGAACATGCCCAAACTTTTTAAGGCTTCGCCAAACGAGTGGTACCGATGGGAAAAAGACTTGCGCAAAAACCCGAACATCAGGATACTGGCTTCTATAGACTCCAGCAGCTTCCCGCTGGGTACCGGCCCTAAACAGCACGAAATCTGGCACAGCGGTTATTACCCGGTTGTTTGGACCAATGTCAACTATAAGATGATCTATTTTAACATGGGGCATAATGATATTGACTACGAAGGAAAAACCAACAAGGACCTCTCGCACACGCTCAATAATCCTGAAGAGGACAAGCTGATATTGGATGCCCTGCAATGGTTGGGCACTGGTAAGCGTGTCAGCAAAAAATAATTACACGAGGTTAAAGCGCATCGTTAACTGCAGTCAGCTAGTTGGAAAGTATTCCAAACTAGCTGACTGGCAGCACAATGATGCATGTGTAGTTTGGTATTAAACCGTATCACTAAGCTTTCAAAACCTTAAAAGACAGTTAGTTGGTGTTTATTTTACTTGTTTGTTATGCGCAAACTTTAATAGATTTGGCTGCTTTATGAACAAATAGGTAATCCCCACAAACTAATAATGAAAACAGGAACTTTAATAGCCGGAATGATATGCTTTTCGGCATCCGTGTTTGGGCAGGCTGCCAAGCCTAAAACGCTCTACTCAGCAGCAAATAAAACCGTAAAAGTATTCATAACCGTAAAAGGGTCAGACAAGCGTCTTGCACCGGCTTCTGCGCTAACATTCAAGAACAGTCCGCAACCGCCGGAAACAGAAACAGTAGTATTTGTAGATCCTGCAAAAACTTTCCAAACCATGATAGGGATTGGCGGAGCGCTTACAGATGCATCGGCAGAAACCTTTTACAAACTGCCGAAGGAGAAGCAAAAGGAGTTCCTGGCTGCCTACTATGACAAGAACATTGGTATAGGTTATTCCTTTGGCCGTACCAGCATCATGAGCACCGACTTTAGCACGGATAGTTACAGCTATATAAAAGAGGGAGATGCTGCACTCAAAACTTTCGATATTAGCCACGATAAGAAATACCGTATACCTTTCATAAAAGAGATCACCGCTGCGGCAGGTGGTAAACTAACCATGTTTGTATCGCCATGGAGCCCGCCGGCTTTTATGAAAACCAATAATAGCGTGCTGCACGGCGGTAAGCTTAAAAAAGAGTTTGACCAAAGCTGGGCCAATTTCTACGTGAAGTTTATTAAAACTTACGAAGCGGCCGGTATTCCTATATGGGGCCTCTCAGTGCAGAACGAGCCTATGGCTACCCAAACCTGGGAATCGTGCAACTACACTGCCGAAGAAGAACGCGATTTTGTTAAAAACTTTTTAGGTCCAACACTGGCTAAAGGTGGTTTGTCATCAAAAAAGTTAATAGTTTGGGACCACAACCGCGACCTGATGTACCAGCGCGCCAGCACTATACTGGAAGACCCTGCCGCTTCTAAATACATCTGGGGGATAGGCTTTCACTGGTACGAAACCTGGACCGGCGCGGGTCAGAACTTTGAGAACGTACGTTTAACCCACGCTGCCTTCCCCGATAAGAACCTGGTATTTACCGAAGGCTGTGTAGAGAAATTTGATTTTGACAAGTTGAAGGACTGGTCGTTAGGCGAGCGTTATGGTTTGTCAATGATTAACGATTTTAACGGCGGTACGGTAGCGTGGACAGACTGGAACGTTCTGCTGGACGAAAAAGGCGGGCCGAACCACGTAGGCAACTTCTGTTTTGCGCCGGTACACGCCGATACCCGCAACGGCGAACTGATCTACACAAACTCTTACTACTACATGGGGCATTTCAGCAAGTTCATCCGTCCGGGTGCAAAACGCGTTGCAGCATCTGCAAGCCGCGATAAACTGCTAACCACTGCTTACATGAATACAGATGGCAAACTTGCCGTTGTTGTAATGAACCGTACCGATGAAAAAATTGAATATAGCCTGTGGATTAAAGGCAAAGCTGCAAAAACTGTTGCCGAACCACATTCAATAGCAACGCTGGTGGTACAGTAGGTTCACGCTAAGCCCATAAGAAACGCCCCGGTAAATGCCGAGGCGTTTTGCGTTTATGCAATTTAGAGATACTTAGAACAACCACATCGAATAAGGTAATCACCTGGTGTTTTGAGTTTTGGCACGTATAGTGTTTCATTATGATATCAATAACAAAACATCTAACATGAAAACTAAAATGCTAAATTTTGCAGTCCTTGTAGCTATTGCCGGGATTGTTGCCTGTAAGGGGAGCGGATCTTCCTCAACTCCGGCGGACAGCGCAGCATCTGATACTGCTGCGATAAAAACTGCCGATACAACCACGAAAGAAATTAAACCAAAAGGTGCAGCACCTGCATGGGCACCGAATATGAAGCCCGAAATGCAGGCTGTTATAGAAAAGCTCGAAAGCTATGGCGACAAACCTATTCCCAAGCTTACCGCGCAAGAAGCACGTAAGAACCACACTCCTACAGATGCGGTGATGGATTTAATGAAAGACAACAACATCCCTAAACCAGTATTTAAAGTAGATACTGCCGGCAAAGAAATTCCGGTGGCAGGCGGCAGCATACACGCGCGGGTATACACTCCTAAAAGCGGCAAGAGCGTTTATCCGGTAATAGTTTATTACCATGGTGGTGGTTTTGTAATAGCTAACCTGGATGTTTATGATGCGTCTGCAAACGTATTAGCAGAGAAAACAGATGCTATTGTCGTGTCAGTTGCTTATCGCCTCGCACCCGAGCATAAATTCCCAACCGCTCATGACGATGCATTTGCAGCCTACAAATGGGTATTGGCAAACGCAGCTTCTATTCATGGCGATGCTAAAAAGGTAGCTGTAGCTGGTGAAAGTGCCGGTGGTAATCTGGCAATAAACACAGCTATCAAAGCGCGTGATACTAAGATCGCGCTGCCAACAGCTATAATAGCGGTTTACCCGGTAGCCGGGTCGGACATGAACACCAAGTCTTACACAAAAAACGCAGCTGCAAAGCCATTAGATAAACCAATGATGATGTGGTTTGTGAAGAATTATCTCAACAGCATGGCTGAAGGTAAAGACACACGCATAAACCTGGTAGCTGCCAATTTAAAAGGACTGCCGCCAACTACTATTATAACGGATGAAATAGACCCGCTGCAAAGCGAGGGTATGATGCTGGCAGACAAGCTAAAAGCAGCCGGCGTAAAGGTTGACAGCAAAAATTGGGATGGTGTAACCCACGAGTTTTTTGGTATGGGTGCCCTAGTACCTCAAGCTAAAGAAGCAGAAACTTATGCTGTAGACCAGCTTAAAAAGGCCTTTGGCATGTAAGCTCCTTAAAACGCAAAAGAACGGCTACCTTTAAGGTGGCCGTTCTTGTTTGTGGTTTAATAATTCGCTTCTAACAACTATTTGGCGTTGCAAGCACATAGAGCGGTTATCCTTATATTTGCGCTACCAACTGTAGCCTATGAAAATCCGCTTTGCTTTTACCCTGTTGCTCACTGCACTTTTTTTTGTCGCTTCCGCACAAACCAAACAACTTACTTACTGCAACCCCCTCAATATTGATTACGGCTATACGCCGTTTGAGAACTTTGCAGCATGGGGCAAACACCGCGCCACTGCAGATCCGACAGTTACATATTTCAAAGGAAATTACTACCTGTTCAGCACCAACCAGTTTGGCTACTGGTGGAGCCCCGATATGCTTAGCTGGAAATTTGTGTCCCGCAAGTTTGTGCGACCTTATAACGAGGTGAAAGGCGATGAGTTGTGCGCACCGGCAATCCTGGTTTTAGGTGATACCCTGCTGGTGATAGGTTCTACCTACAATAAAGACTTCACGCTCTGGATGAGCACCGACCCTACGCATGATACCTGGAAAGCTGCTAAGGACTACTTCCAGGTAGGCGCCTGGGACCCGGGCATGTTTGCCGACGATGATGGTCGCGTTTACATTTATCACGGCAGCAGTAACACCCTGCCGCTGTACGGACAGGAGATAGACCGCAAAACCTTTGAGCCTATCGGCCCTAAAAAGGAGATGATAAAGCTGGACTGGAAAGAGCACGGCTGGGAGCGCTTTGGCGAGAACAACGACAATGTATTCCTCACCGGCTTTATGGAAGGCAGCTGGATGAACAAACATAACGGCAAGTATTACCTGCAGTACGGTGCACCCGGCACCGAAGGTAAAGGCTACGGAGATGGCGTTTACGTAGGCGATAAGCCCCTTGGTCCGTTTAAGTACCAAAGCCACAACCCGTTCAGCTACAAACCGGGCGGCTTTGCCAAAGGTGCCGGTCACGGCGGTACCTGGGCGGATAAGTACGGCAATTACTGGCACATCAGCACCATGGTGGTAGATGTAAAAAATAACTTCGAACGCCGCATAGGTTTCTGGCCGGCTGGATTCGATAAAGATGGCATCCTGTACACCAACACCGCTTACGGCGATTACCCGCACTACCTGTCGGCAGGTAAAGAGGATCACCTCAAAAGTAATTTTACCGGCTGGATGCTGCTGAACTACAATAAACCGGTGCAGGTATCGTCAACCCTGGGCGCTTACGTACCCAATCTTGCCGTTGATGAAGATATAAAAACCTACTGGAGCGCAAAGACTGCCAACAAAGGGGAGTGGATACAAACCGATTTGGGCGATGTAAGTACCATCCGCGCTATACAGCTTAACTATGCCGACCAGGATGCTACCTTTATGGGAAAATCATTGGGTGTTTACCATCAGTACATCATCACCTCGTCAACAGATGGGAAAACCTGGAAAACGCTTGTTGATAAAAGCAGGAACAAGACCGACGTACCGCACGACTACATCGAACTTAAAACACCTGCAAAAGCGCGTTACCTGCGGCTAACCAACCTGCATATGCCTACAGGCAAGTTTGCTATATCTGGTTTCAGGGTGTTTGGCAAGGGTGCAGGTGTAGCGCCAGACACGGTTCGCAACCTCATTGTGCTTCGTGGCGATGCTGAGCGCCGCAATAGCTGGATACGCTGGAGGCAAACCGATGGTGCTGTTGGTTATACTATCTATATGGGCACCGCACCGGACAAGCTGTATAACAACATAATGGTATACAACACCAACGAGTACTACTTTAACGGTATGGAAAAAAGCCAGCCATATTATTTCCAGATAGAAGCATTTAACGAGAATGGTATAAGTAAACGGACGAAGGTGATAAAGGTGGAATAGTATTTTATCGTCATTGCGAGGAACGAAGCAATCTCTTAAGATTTATTAGTACCCGTTAAGTAAAATAGTTAGTGTATGAAGAAATTAATATCGGTTTGCTGTTTTCTATTCATTATTTTAAAGGCTTTCGGCCAAACGCCCGACAGCCTGCTAAAACCATCTCCCGTGAAGATGTTTACGGACAGGCAGTTCGTAAGCCTGATGAATGGCGAAGACATCTATAATATGTCCTCTTCAGCGGAACTTAACGGGTATCCATCGGCGCAAAAAGCATTGAAGTATCAAAAGGAAATTGGGCTTACCGCCGTGCAGATTGCCGCGTTAAACAAGATCAATACCGAGCTCACCCGCAAGAAAATAGAAATGGGCAACTTTATGGTGACCAATGAAAAGAAACTAGATGCTTTATTCCGCTCCCGAAAGGTAAGCGATGGCGACCTTATTTTTTACACAAACCGTTACGGCCTATACATGGGGGAACTGCGTAACGCTATTTTGCAGGCCAGTTACAATACCAATAAACTATTAACAACTCTGCAGGTTAATAAGCTAAAAGCTTATAAAAATGATAATTGATAATAAGCCGTTTAGTTTTTTTAATTTAGCGCCTCATTAAATCAGTATGAAGATAACATTTGATTTTGAAAAACCCCTGGCAGAGCTACAGCAGCAGATAGAGAAGGTACAGCAGGTAGAAGAGAAGAATAAGCTGGATATGAGCGCTACTATTGCTGAGCTTCAGGCAAAACTGGAAACAGCAAAGAAAGAGATATACGGCAACCTTACCGGTTGGCAAAAAGTGCAGATATCCCGCCACCCGGAGCGTCCTTATACATTACAGTACCTGGAACTGATGTGCGACGACTTTATAGAACTGCACGGCGATCGTACTGTAGGTGACGATAAAGCCATTATTGGCGGCTTTGGAACCATGAACGGACAAACTGCAATGTTCATCGGGCACCAAAAAGGACGCAACACCAAAGAGCGCCAGTACCGCAATTTTGGTATGGCCAACCCCGAAGGTTACCGCAAGGCACTGCGCCTGATGAAGATGGCCGAGAAGTTTAACAAGCCTGTAATCACCCTTATAGATACCCCCGGAGCTTTCCCGGGCCTGGAAGCAGAAGAACGCGGACAAGGCGAAGCAATTGCCCGTAACCTGTTGGAGATGGCAGTGCTTAAAGTGCCGGTAATTTGTGTGGTTATTGGCGAAGGCGCATCAGGTGGTGCACTGGGCATTGGCATTGGCGATAAGGTGCTGATGCTGGATAATTCATGGTATTCTGTTATCTCTCCGGAGAACTGCTCTACCATATTATTTAAAACCTGGGAGCAAAAAGAACGCGCTGCAGAAATGCTGAAGCTTACCAGTACAGAAATGTTGAAGAACAAGCTGATAGATGGTGTTATAAAAGAGCCTCTTGGTGGCGCACATCAGGACCCTGTAGCTATGGCTGCTACGCTTAAGAAGCAGTTACTTAAAGACCTGAAGTCGCTTAAAGACCGCAACATAGAGGAACTGGTTGCCGAACGAATAGACAAGTTCTGCAATATGGGTGTAGTGCTTGAGGAACAAGCTCAAGCCTTAACGCTTTAATAACCTATTAACACAATGGCTCTGGCTATGCCGGAACTTCGAGCAAAACGGACGATATACCTAAAAGTATATCGTCCGTTTTTTATTGCAGGTGCAAATTCCGGCGGATCTGCTTTGCTTTTAAGCTTCCAGCTTGCGCGGGAGCTTAAAATGGAACGTAGTACCTTGCTCCACTACGCTTTCAAACCATATGTTGCCGTTCAGGCGGTCTATTATTTCTTTGCAAACATATAGGCCAATTCCCAGGCCAGGCGCTTTGTAAACATTATTCACCTGGTAAAATCTTTCGAAAATAAACGACTCCTGCTCTTTTGATATACCCTTGCCAAAGTCCTGGATACATACGGAGAGGTACTCTTCATCGCAGGTGAGCCTTATCAGTACTTTACTTGCACCCGGGGAATACTTTACAGCATTGTCTACCAGGTTGGTTATCAGCTGAACAATCCTGTTACGGTCGGCAGATATTTTGCAGCTTTGGTTTTCTACCAGCATCAGGGTATGCGTTGGATACACCAGTTGTAGATCCGGAACCAGCTCTGCCATCAGCACGTTCACTTCAAAAATACTTTCTTTAAAAATCAGCTTGCCCGATTCAATCCTCGAGATATCCAGCAAATCCTGCACAAGGGTGTCCAGGCGGTTAATTTGTACCCGCATGCGGTTTAAAAAATTCAGCCCTTGCGTGTCTTTAACAGACTTTGTCCGGCTTAGTAGTTGCTCGTATCCTTTAATGGATGCGATAGGTGTTTTTAATTCGTGGCTCACAGTGCTTATAAAGCCATCTTTTTGCAATTCCAGCTGCTTTTGGCGGGTAATGTCGGTAACGGATCCTACGAAGCCGATAAACCGGTTATCGGCAGTGAGCCGCGGCAGCCCGGTAGCTGTTACCCAACGTACCGAACCATCGTTAAAAAGAATACGATAATCCACCTCATAAGAATCTCTGCTGACATGTGCATTTTGGTAGGTGTTCCAAACACGGGTACGGTCATCCGGGTGTACCACCTGCAGCCAGCCCTCACCAAGGTTTTCACCAACGCCTGCATTGCTCCATTCTATCCATTTCTGGTTTACGTAAACAACATTGCCTGCTTCATCCGCCATCCAAAGCGCTGCGGGCGATGCCGACGTGATGGTTTGAAGCAGTGTTTCCGAATCTTCCTGTGCTTTTTGCAGTAACTTCTGTTCGGTTACATCCATCATAGAGCCTAACATGCGCACGGCCTTGTCGTTCTTATAAATTACATAACCACGGTCAAGTGTCGAGGCGTAGGTGCCGTCACCGCGTAAAAAACGGTATTCGTCGCACCACTTTTCCTCGCCATTGTCTATTGCCTGGTGTATGCCGTTCATAACCCTTTCGCGGTCTTCCGGATGTATACGGCTTACCCATGAATCTATATTGAGCTCAACTTCGTCTTTCTTGTGCCCAAAAAGGTCTAAAAAAGTTTGATTCCACCAAAGTTCATTAGTTTGCAGGTTCCAATCCCATACCGCGTCTTGTGTTGCTTTCGCAATCAGTTCAAAGCGCTCCATTAAAAGGGTAATGTCTGTAACATCGTTTACAATCACTATTCGGGCATCATGGTTGTTAAATCTGGCAGGATAAGCAATAATTTTTACAGACCTTACTGTGCCATCTTTATAAACATGGCGAAAAACCTCTTCGTTTTCAAGCGGAGCAATCAACCCTTTAACGGTTTTCATGAGGGTAGGGATATCCTCTTCCGGTCGTATATCCTGAATGGTCATACTCAGGAATTCTTCGCGTGAGTATCCATAACGGTCAATAGCAACTTGGTTAACTTCTAAAAACCGGAGTGTTGCCCGGTCATAGTACCACATGGGTACCGGGTTATTGTAAAATACAACATCAAACAGCGCTTCTTTATCCTGGGGGGCAACAATAGTATCCATGTAATCGGTCCTACACACTAGTACGGGTTTAGGTACATAGATGTTCAAACAAATGTAGCGTTAATAAACATCAATTTGCTGTTTAACATAGTAATTGCTAAGCGAATACAGTTGTAAGAAATTTAGGAATGCATTAGCGATCAGGGACCTTAGCTACTACTGATACACCTGCTGCTCAACTGCCCTGTTTTATCTGTAACTTGGGTGCTTAAACATCAACCTTCATTCATGAAGCATATCTTTTTCATTCTGCTTGCATTTGTTCCGTTTGGCGCTTTCTGCCAAGGCAGGTTGCCTGTTATAAAGGCCAGATTAAACCAGGCAAAAATCTACCAGCAGGATGAACCGGCATCAAACTGGAACATCAATCCACACGTTAAGCCCGACGTTTTCGTCGCCGCAAAGTTTATCAAAGCCACAACGGTTAAGTTTAAAACTGACGTTGATTCTATTAGCTTCAAACTGCGGCAAGGCGAGCACCGGGATTTTATTGTGCTGCTGAATGGTAAGGATTCCTGCCTCACCAGGATAGAGAGCCCGGAAGTAAAAGACTTTACCAAGCTGGCAGTAGAGATACACGACACCATACCTTTTCTGCTTAATAAGTTTAATACTAACCTTGTACCACTGGTGTTTAACAATGCCGATACATTGATGCTGAACTTTGATACCGGCGCTACCGAAATATCGTTCACCGATGAGGCGCTTAAGCAAAAGATCAAGTCTAACCCTAAGCTCTATAACACGCGCTATGCTGTTAAGATAGGTTCACAAACGCTGAATACCAAGATATATGACACACGGCTGGCAGGCAACGAAGCGGACGGCTTACTGGGATGGGACCTGTTCGATGGGATGATTGTGGAGCTTGACTATGATCATAATAAAATGATGCTGCACTCCCGCATGCCAGCGCCAATTAAGCACGACCCCCATTACGCCCGGTTTAAAATGCGCTATCTTAAGAACAAGCCATTTATAGAAAGTGAGATCCGCCAGAGCGGGGCCAAAAGTAAGAGCTGGTTCCTGTTTGACCTGGGTTACCAACGTACAGCTATGCTGGATAACGATCTGCTCAGAGAAACAAACTTCCCTACCAGGAAGATGGAGGTTATTAAGAAAGTGATAATGCACGGTACCAGAAATAACGAAGTGCCTGTTATCACAGCAAACCTGCAGACACTGATGATCGGCAAATTTGAACTAACAAATGTTCCCGCTCAAATAATAGAGCAGAACAAACCATTAAGGGGCGTAAACATCCATATCCTGGGTACCGACGTGCTGAAGAGGTTTAATACCGTGCTCGATTTTCAGCACAACATCATCTACTTAAAACCCAATCATCTATACAATACACCCTACGCGGATCAGAAGAAAAGCGGTGCATGAGTTCTGATTTTGCTGGTGTTGTACCAGCGAGTTGCCCTTAACCTTTGTTGGTGTTGTTACGTTGGCCATCGCAGTGCGATATTGTCGTCGGTCTGCTCATTGCCGCACGGGCTACTACTTTTTGTCTTCGTAGGAGACTATATACCTGTTAGACAATGTGGGGGTTAAAAAAATAATTCTCAAAAGGGCATGCAATTAAATCATTTGTAGTGGTATCGAAATAATGTGCTTTCCAATAGTGCCGATCATTCATTTCTACAAATTCTATTCCGGGAAAACAATGGTAATGTTGTGAAAATGGACGTTTCAAGAAAATTGCAATGCCATTTTTATAAGGCCAGTCTTTTGCAGTTTCGTTTATTTCATTCCCTAATCGAATTTCATTATCCAGTATGCTTTTTAATTTTTTACTATTGAAGCTACTAATATGATCTTGATTGATTAAGCTAATCATCGATTTATGATTAATTTTATTTCTTAGTTTTCGGCTTAACCTTTTTATCTTTCTTTTCGGTAGCCTTCTTGCTAACGCTGGCTTTTATAACACAATGAAAGATGTTAGATGCTTCTTTGGGTTTTGTTGTCCTCTGCCATAATGTAAAGTTATAAATTAATAAACGTGATTCGCCGTTGTTGGTGTTGTCAACAACAAACTGCTTCACAAGTCATGCTGAACTTGTTTCAGCACCTTATTAGATTAATTTAGTCATTGCACGGCGGTATGTTCGTCGGTCTGCTCATTGCCGCAGTGGCTACTACTTTTTGTCTTGATACAAAAAGTAGCAAAAAGATCAAGACGAAAAAAACCTTCCGCCCACAAGCCTTTACCCAGGCTCGGTTTTTCGTCAGCCCTGCGCTTTTGGGTTGTTAATAGCCGTTGTTGGTAAGTAGGAACTGCCATTTCGCCTTTGTTGGTGTTGTCACCAACAAACCATATGCTTAGCAATAAGTGCCAATTACACCGGTACTGCCTGCTATAAATAATCTTAACAGTTAGGTGTTAATTAATCCGGACTATACAACGTATAATTGCTGTAGTCATAGCAACAAAGGCGATTGAGTATGAAAACCTACTATTTACCTGATGATATACTGGACGGCCAAAAGGCTGATGACGCTAGCGTTGTTGTTAGGTATTACACCTCCGGCAACAACAGCATCAAGAATAAAATTGCCCTCAATCAAAATATGATAAACCTGCTGATCAGCGGGACAAAAACCATTGTTTACCCCGAAGAAACAGCCATTTTAAATGAAGGCCAGTTGGTTTTATTATCTACAGGTAACGTATTAACCTCAGAACTGATATCCGGAACAGCGGGCTTCAGTAGTATACTACTCTACTTCAGCAACGATGTCTTTAATCGTTTTCTTATTAAATACGAGCACCTGGCTAAGGGTGCCGGGACAAAGGCCGAAAAGCATCCTTTCGTGATATTTGAGCAGGATGCGTTTATCAGGCAATATATTTCTTCGCTGCAGGCTTTATCAAACACAAAAAATGTAATACCTCCGGCAATTGCGCTGCTAAAGCTGGAAGAACTTTTACTTTATCTGCTGCATGCCCAGCCAGATAGGCTGCTTAGCTTGCATGTTTTATCTCAAGACAGGGAAGAGCTGCAGCTGAAGAAAGTGGTAGAAAGCCACGTCGGGCACCTGATAACCGTAGACGAGCTTGCCTTTCTTTGCAACATGAGTACATCTACATTCAAAAGAAGGTTTGGTGAGATATACAACACTACACCACAAAAATGGCTGCAGGCGAAAAAGCTGGAAATGGCTGCCGAGCTATTAAGATTACCTGCGGAAAGTCCGTCGGCAGTTTACATAAAGGTAGGTTATCAAAACCATTCAAGTTTTTCTCAGGCGTTTCGGCAACACTATGGTTGCACACCCAGTAATTACCGCACCGAGCGTTTGAACGTTATACCATAACGCTTGAACGTTTAGCACTAACATCAGCCCTGCTCCGCTGGGTACCTTTGTAACATAATAAAAAATGTAACAATGGAAACAACCGAAAAAAACAAACATGTAGTGCTTCGCTTTAATAAGGAAGTGATAGAACAGGGTAACCAGGAAAGCTTTAATGAGCTGATGCACCAAAAGTTTATCAACCAATCGGCACCGGAAGGAATGGACAACGGAGCGCAGGGAATGAGTTATTTTTTTGAGCAAATATTACGCCCTGCCTTGCCCGACGTAAAGGTGACCATACATCAGCAGGTAGCCGAAGGTGATTTGGTAACAACACGTAAAACCATAACCGGCACACATACAGGAACATTGTTAGATGTTGAGCCTACTGGACGGTTGGTGCAGATAGACGTGATAGACATTGTTGAGGTAAAAGATGGCAAATACCTGCAGCATTGGGGTATCACCAGCCTGCCCGCTGTTTTGTCGCAGCTAAAGCAAAACTAACTACCTAAAGCGTTTACTAAGCTATGTTCTGTAAACTGAAAAAGCCTTTGATCACTGGATCAAAGGCTTTTTTGCGGCGCATTAACGCGCTTTGAGTTTGAGCCGAGATTTATATTCCGCTTACAAAGCTGGGTTTGCGGCGTATGCTTTCCAAAGCTCATCAACACTTTTGCCGGTAAGTTGTGCCCATATGCCATCGGTATAAGTGTGCTTACGCATTACATCATCAAGCTTTTTAACAGTGCCTTTCTTTACTTTAGTTTCTATCCACACCAAAAAACGTGCGGTTACACGGTAAGCGTTATCATAGTTTTGAGTTGGTTTAAAATCGGGCAGGCGCCATTTAGCAGCTTCATTAGCTACGCCATGTTCGTTACGTACATAATCTGCAATACCTTCTGTAAGCCATCCGGGTCCGTTGCTGTCGCCGTAATCCTGTACAATGTGCATTACCTCGTGGGTAACCACATCAATATCATGAGGGTGCTTGGTCATGTATTCGGGACTAAACACCACCCGGCCGTTATCTGTTGCGGCCACGCCGTGGTAAGCTGTGTCGATAAAGAAGTGGACGGTAGTTAGGCTCTTCTTATTGTACTCCTTAACAATGCCGGGGTATACTTTAAAGAAGGTGTTGATGAGTTCCTGGCGGATGGATTTATCGAAGTTAGCGTCATTGCCATCAACAATCAGGGTGTATTTGCCTTGCTTTAAAGTATCTGGCGCGGCTGCAAATGATGCACTTGCCGCAAAAGTTAAAAACAACAGGGAGAGTAGGGTCTTTTTCATGCGGCTAAAATAAGTTTTATTGCAAAATATGCTTTGCAAACGTTCCTTTGTGACATAAATGATACTCAAAAGATGCCCTTAATAGAATGTGTGCCCAATTTTAGCGAAGGTGTAAATATCGCTGTTATAGAACAGATAGCAACCGCCATCCGCTCAGTGCCTGGCGTAAAGCTGCTGCATATAGATAGTGGTGAAGCAGCAAACCGTACAGTGATCACCTTTGCCGGCGAACCTGAACCAGTGATAGAGGCGGCGTTCCTGGCTATAAAAACTGCCGGCGAACTGATTGACATGAGCCGACAGAAAGGCGAGCATCCGCGCATGGGTGCAACGGATGTATGCCCACTGGTGCCATTAAGCGGTATAACCTTACAAGAGGTTACTGTTTACGCCGCCCGGTTAGGAAGGCGTGTAGGAGAGGAGCTGGGCATACCGGTGTACTTGTACGAACATTCGCAGGCTGAAGAGAAGCGGAGCAATCTGTCCGTGATCCGTTCGGGAGAATATGAAGGGTTTTTTAACAAGATAAAACAACCCGGCTGGGCGCCCGATTTTGGCCCTGCAGAAATGGACGCTCAACGAGGCGCCACTGTTATAGGCGCGCGCAACCTGCTTATAGCTTACAATGTAAACCTGAATACCACATCGGTCCCCATTGCTTCGGCTATTGCTGTTGATGTGCGGGAATCTGGCAAAAAGATAAAGATGCCCGATGGGAGCATTCAACACCAACCGGGAGCCCTGAAAAAGGTGAAGGCAATAGGCTGGTATATTGCCGAATTTGAAAAAGCTCAGGTTTCCATGAACCTTACAGATATTACCATTGCGCCTATACACCTGGTGTTTGAAGAGGTATGCAAAGCAGCACTACGCCATGGTGTACAGGTAACCGGCAGCGAGCTGATTGGCCTGATACCGCTGCAAGTGATGCTGGATGCAGGAAGGTATTTTGCAGATAAGCAACATAATAGTGAAGCGCAAACCGAAGGGGACTTCGTAGCTATTGCGATACAAGCAATGGGGCTGGACGAGCTTGCTCCGTTTGATCCACAGAAAAAGATTATTGAATATTTACTGAATGCGTGATGACTGCGAACTATGCCGGTCATGGCATAATTATTGGTTAAAAAAGTTAAATTAAAACTCATTCATCAATGAAAAACGCATTCAGATTACTAATAGCTGCTGCCGTAATGACGACAGCATTTTCATGCGGCCACCGTGCCGAAGACGCGAGCAGTACCGAAATAGCTGCCGACAGCAATAAAAAAGAACTGGAAGCTAAAGACTCTACAGAACTAAAGTCGGACGCTGAATTTGCGGTGAAAGCTGCCAACGGCGGTCTGCTGGAAGTGCAATTGGGTAAACTGGCGGCAACTAAAGCTACAACTGCCGAAGCTAAGCAGTTTGCAGAGATGATGGTGACCGACCACACCAAAGCTAACCAGGAGCTAATGGCTTTAGCGGGTACAAAAACCATAACCTTGCCGGCCGTTTTGGATGCTTCCGCGCAAAAGGATTATGACGACCTGGCTAAGACCGACAAAAAGGATTTTGACAAAGCTTACATCGACTACATGGTGAAAGACCATAAAGAAGATGTGGATGAATTTAAGAAAGAAGCCCAGGATGGTAAAGATGCCGAACTGAAAGCATTTGCCGCCAAAACAACACCGATACTGGAGCACCATTTACAAATGGCGCAGAAAGCTGCGGATGCTTTAAAGAAATAAAAAAAGGCGCTTAGGCGCCTTTTTTTATTGTTACAAAAGGTGTGGTTTTTGCAGGTTTTGGGCTATGCAGAAATCATTGCCTTGATGATACAGTAAGTGTGACACTTTGCCCCGGAAACTGTAACACCGTGTTACAGACGTGAAACAAGGATGAATTTACAAGTGGCTGTAATACAGCAGTTTGTTAAAAAGGCAATTTTAGCCAAACTGTATCATGGTTCCAGAAACTGTAACACGGGTTTTTGTTAAAAGTATGTATCACAGCAGCTTAACTGTTTTTAGCCCCAAAAAAGTGTAACAGGTGTAACACGCGCGCGTGTTACACCTGTGGTGTTAGAACTTATACCTGACGAAAGCCTCCATGGCAGCGTATTCGGCCATACCCAGCTTATCGTAGTTCTGCGCGGTTTCGCG